>JAHEIK010000476.1 GCA_024639415.1 Planctomycetota bacterium | reverse complement strand
AGCCTGCCGGATGCGTGCCTGTCGGCCCGCATTCGGTGGGGGTAGGAGCCCACCCTGTGAAGACCCCGCTGCTCATCGCGGTCGCCGCCGCCGGCCTGCTGCTCACGTTCGCCATCCCGCGATTGGGGGGCTCGTGCGGCTGTCCGCGGTCCGAGGGCAGCGGCGTGGTCGAGGCTCCGCTGCCGTGCGACAGCGTCGGCGGTGAGCCGTGCCGGCTCCTGGTCGAGTCCGGTCCGGAGACGGTCGTGGACCGCGGACACCTCGGCGCGCTCAAGGACCAGCAGGAACTGTACGGCGTGTATTGCTACCAGCAGGAGCAGGAGCACCGCGTGCTGTACGTCTACGACGAGGTGCAGAACCTCGTCGGCCGCGTGGTCGACCCCGCGGCCGTGACGGTGCTGCAGCCCGCGCAGTAGCTCGGCGCCTGCGCCGCGCGTCCGCCGCTACTGCTCGATCGCGACGAAGTTGTAGGCCAAGCCGTCGTTCGTGTCGACCGCGACGCCGAAGAGGAAGTAGCGGCCGTCGATGCGATTGACCATGAACACGATGTCGCTCGTCCCGGCACCGTCGGTCAGCGTGCCCCGTACGACACCCGGGCTCGGCTGACTGGTGAACAGGATCGTCGCCGTGCTCGACGCGTCTTCGGCGTTGGTCTCGATGTCGACGTAGTCGCCGCCCGTGAGGCCGCCCGTGCCGTTGGGGCGCGCCCAGTTGGCGCGGCTGTCGGCAATGCCGATGCTCGCATCCTTGTACTGGAACGAGCGGTACTCGCGACCCGCTGCGACCAAGTCACTCAAGACGATCGGTGCAGCAGGTTCGCTCATGCCGATCACGCCGCCGGCGCCCGGACCGCTGTCGGAGATGAAGACGCCCGTCGGCGCGATCGCGATGACCTCGCTGGGCGCTCCCGAGTCCGTGATCAACCCGCCGGAGCACGACAAGGTCGTGATCAGGTCCACGCCGTTCGGTGAACCATCGAGGAGGTACTCGGCGTTGGAGACCGACCAGCTTGGGCCGCTGATCGTGGCTTCCGACGTGCCGTACGCGGTATCTGTCAACTCGTTGAAGCCCGAACTTGTCAGCTCGACCCAGTTCAGATCCAGCGTCCCGGTGCCGGGGCACGTGCCGATACGCGCCGCGATGATCAGGTTGGACGTCACGCCGGCCGGCTTGACGACCAGGACGGTGTCCGGCACCTCCAGCGCATAGGCCACGTCACCCGCCATGGCTCCGGGCTCGTCGGTCACCAGGATCGTCAGCTTCAGGAAGCCTGACGGCAGGGTCGTCCACGTGCCGGAGTACGTGTAGCCCAGGGTGTTGTTCGAAGCCGTCCACGTGAGATCGGACAGGATCTCCCAGCTCCACAGGTCGCCTGGGCTCTGGGTGCCGATGTACTCCCGGGTGTCGGCGTCTCCGCCGCCACCACCACCGCCTCCGCAAGCCGGCAGCAGGGCTCCGGGTATCACCAGCAGGCACAAGACGAGTCCGATCCTCCACATGGCGTCCTCCTATCGCGTCCGCTTGCGTGCAAGGTCCGTGCCCACGGCACGGCGCGCGCAGCCCGGCCTCCGCCGGAGCCCGGCGGCCCTGGCGCGACGGATTCCCCACCGGGCCTGCGGATTCTCCCGGGGTGCCTGCGTGAGGGCGGCCGCTTCGGCAAGCTACGGCTTGGAGTCGGGCAGGGTGCCGTCGGCGAGCTCGCGCTCGGCGAGCTCACGCAGCTTGAACTTCTGGACCTTGCCCGTGACGGTCATGGGCCACTCTTCCACGACCCGCCAGTAGCGCGGGATCTTGAAGTGCGCGATCTTGCCTTTGCAGAGCCCGTAGAACTCCTGGGGCGTCGGCGGATTGGCCGCCCGCGGTCCGTGCAGCTGGACGCACGCCAGCAACTCCTCGCCCAGGCGCTCGTCCGGTACGCCGAGCACCTGTGCGTCGCTGACGAAGTCGAGCGTGTGCAGGAACTCCTCGATCTCGCGCGGGTAGAGGTTCTCGCCGCCGCGGATGACCATGTTCTTGATGCGGCCGGTGATCTTGACGTAGCCGTCCTCGTCCATCGTCCCGAGATCGCCCGAGTGGAGCCAAGCACGCTTGTCCACGGCCTCGGCCGTGGCCTCGGGGTTGTTGTCATAGCCGGCCATCACCATGTAGCCGCGGAAGCAGATCTCGCCGATCTCGCCGCGCTTGACGGTCTTGCCCGTGCTCGGGTCGATGATCTTGAGCTCCTGGTGGGGCATGACCTTGCCCACGGTGCTCACGCGGATCTCGAGCTCGTCCTCGATGCGCGTCATCGTGGTGGCCGGGGAGGCCTCCGTCTGGCCGTACGCGATCAGGACGTCCTTCATGTGCATCCGGTCGACGACCTTGTGCATGACTTCGATCGGGCACGGCGCGCCGGCCATGATCCCGGTGCGCAAACTGGAGAGGTCGTAATCGTCGAACTTCGGATGCTCGAGCTGCGCGATGAACATCGTCGGCACGCCGTGGAGCACCGTGACTTTCTCTTCCTGGACGGCCTTCAGCGTTGCCTCGGGCTCGAACGATGTGCTGGGAATCACGATCGTCGCCCCGTGGGTGATCGCGCCCAGGTTGGAGATGACCATGCCGAAGCAGTGGTAGAAGGGGACGGGGACACAGACGCGGTCCTCGGGCTTCAGGCCGAGCACCTCGGCGACGGAGAAGGCGTTGTTCAGGATGTTGTTGTGCGTCAGCAGCACACCCTTGGGGAAGCCCGTCGTGCCGGACGTGTACTGGATGTTGATGACGTCGTCGAGGTCGAGATCCTGCTCCGCGCGCTCGAGCGCGACGTCGTCGAGCTCGTCGCCCAACTCGGCGAAGGACCGCGTGGTGAACATGCCGGGATGCTGCTCCCGGCCGATGAAGATCACGCTGCGCAGGTGCGGGAAGCGCCACGACTCGATGTGGCCCGCTTCCGACTCGGCTACCTCGGGGCACACCTCGCCGAGCATGTCGATGTAGTTCGAGCTCTTGAACGAGTCGATCAGGATCAGCGCGCGCGCCCGCGACTCACGTAGCACGTACTCGAGCTCGTGCGTCCGGTAGGCCGGGTTGACGTTGACCAGCACCGCGCCGATGCGCGCCGTCGCAAGCTGCGTGACGACCCACTCGTAGTTGTTGATCGACCAGATCGCAACGCGGTCGCCGCGCCGGATACCCAGGTTGAGGAACGCCTTCGCCGCGCGGTTCACGACTTGGACGAACTCGCGGTAGGTGAAGCGCAGGTCCTGCGGGATCGACACGAGCAACTCGTTGTCGGGGTACGTCTGGGCGACGCGATCGAGGCATTGCCCGATGGTCTCGCCGAGTAGCGGCGTCTCCGAACCGCAGTAGTCGTAGCTCCTACCAGTCATGCCGGACTCCCCATGGTGACGGTCACTCGCTGGGCAGGATACGCCTCGGCGCGCGGCGCTCGACTTCCGCCCGAGCGCGTTTCACGGGCCACGTACGCGTGAGATTCCCCACCCTC
>JAHEIK010000475.1:998-3487 GCA_024639415.1 Planctomycetota bacterium | reverse complement strand
GAGCACGACGGTGTGTCGGTTGGGGCAGGTCACGGCGGTGACGAGCTGACGCGTGATCTTGTCGGCGGGAATCACGTCGCCGCTCGACAGCACGCGCGGCTCACCCACGAAGGCCTCGACCGTCAGGCTGATGTTGAGCAGCAGGAAGCTCGAGTCGGAGATGTGCGGCGAGATGGCGAGCGTGGTGCCCGCGCTCTCGAAGCCGCCCAGGCCGCCGCTCGTGACGCCGCCGGTGGTCGTCGAGCTGGTCGTGAAGGCCTGTTCTTCCTTGACCTCGATGACGGCGTCCTCGTTGTCCGCGGTGACCAAGCTGGGCAGTTGGAGGATCCGGCTCTGCGTGACGGAGTTGAGGACGTTGAAGATCAGCGGGACCTGGCCGAAGGCGAAGATGCCGCCGACGAGCCCGGAAGGCGCCGCGTTGTCGCCGCTGTCCACGAAGGGCGGGATGCGGTCCGTGAAGAACGTGTCGCCGTCCTTGTCGGCGAAGACCGACTGGCCGAAGGACGTGAAGCCGAAGCCGGAGACCTTGTCGTCGTTCACGAGGCCGTTGTCGTCGGCCAGGCCGAGCTCGATGGCGAGTCGGAAGGAGTCGTCGAGCGTCAGCTCGATGAGCGCGGCCTCGATGAGGACCTGGTCCTTCTTGATGTCGATCTGCTCGATGACCCGCTGCAGCTCCTCGAACTGCCGCTTCGTCGCCGCGATGATCAGGCTGTTGCTCTTGAGGTCGGCGACGACCGCGGGCTTCTCCTCTTCGCGGGCGTTGCGCGGGGCCGGTCCGGTGTTGCCCGTGCGCCGGCCACCCGTGGTCGTCCCGGCCTGGCTGGTGCCGAAGATGCTGGCGGCCTCGATGAGCGTGCTGAGCACCTCGGCCGTGTCCTCGGCCTCGAGGTTCCTCAGCCGCACGACGTGGACGCGGTCGTTCTGGATGTGGACGACCACGTCCAGATTCGCGATGACGCGCTTGATCTCCTCGAGGTCGTCCTTGATGCCGTACAGGATGATCTTGTTGGTGCGCGGGTCGCTGATGATGCGGGGCTCGGGGTCTTCCTGCGCGTTGCCCTGCGTGCTCGGCGTACGGCGCCCTGTCGAGGGACGCGCGGAGACGCGGTCACGGCCGGTGAACAGGTCCGTGAGGATCGGCTCGATCTCCTCGGCCACGGCATGCTCGAGGATGATGTACTCGGAGATCAGCTCCTTGCCCGACGGCTTGACGTCCATCTCCTGCAGGAGGCGATAGATGGCCACGACGTTGGGGGCGAAGTCCGTGACGACGAAGGCATTCGCCGCGGGCACCTCGGTGACGTTGCCGATGTTCTGGCCGGTCACGATGCGGGTGAGGGCGTTGCGCGCGTTGCGCAGGTCCGTCATGTTCTCCACGCGGATGGTCGTGGTGATGAACTTGCCGTCGGCGTTCTCGTAGAGGCTGAGGTTCTCGTCCGTCAGCTTCACGTAGTCGGGCTTGAGCTTGAGGATCGAGGACGTCTGGCGGGCGTCCATGACGAGCTGGACCTTGTAGCCCTCGGGGCCGACCGGGATCATGACCAGCTCGTAGAAGGTGAGGAGTGCGCGGACGAGGTTGAAGAGCTCGCTGCGCGGGGCGCGGATGTCGACGCTGCCGATGATCTTCTTGCCGCGGATGTTCTTGTCGGCCGGGTTCCAGACGAGCGGGCGCTTGGTGGCCTTGCTGACCACCCGCAGGAACGCCTCCATCTCGACTTCGTCCTTGCCGATGTTCAGCACCATCATCTCGCTGTCGTCGTCGGCCCAGCTGATGCCGGTCGGATCCTGGAAGGAGCCCGGCGTCAGAAGGACGGCGAGGACGAAGGCGCCGATGGCGCCAATGCCGATGAGTCCCTTGAGCCCTCTTCGGGTGGCCTGCGTGCCCATGAAGATGTCCGCCTCTCGTCCGCTACCTGTTCGCTCTGTCTGCGATCCTCAGCCCAGGATTGTCCCCGGCTCCGGCGCCTCCGGCAAGGACGCCGGAGCCCCCCGGAGCGCACCGAATCGGGCCTTGCGGCCGTCCGGAACGTCCTCGACAGGGCTTGGACGCCCCGCTAGGTGGCCCTCTTTCCCTTCCGTCGGCCCCTCCGGCCCCGAGGACCACATCGAGACGTGTTTCCTGTCCATTTCTTCATGGCTCTGTCACCGCTGGGGGCGGGGCGCGTCTTGACCACCCTGGTGCGTGGCGTAACCTGTTCCGCTTGTGGCCCGATTTCACGGGTCACGACGAAGACACCACCTCGAAAGGCGGAGGCTACATGTCCGTACGGGTCCAGGCGAAGGCGAACGAGCCGCTGGAGAAGACGCTCCGGCGTTTGCGCAAACTCTGCAACAACGAGGGCATCACTCGTGAGCTCAAGCGCCACGCCTACTTCGAGAAGCCGAGCGAGCGACGTCGTCGCAAGGGCCGCGAGCGCCTGAAGACCATCCGCCTCGCGCAGAAGGCGTTGGAGATGTTGGGGAAGTAGGGGCACAGGGAGGCTGGCGCG
>JAHEIK010000475.1:0-988 GCA_024639415.1 Planctomycetota bacterium | reverse complement strand
ACCCTACGCGCCCGCACATGCGAGTCCCACCTGGGTGGGATTCACCAGATGCGACTACTCTGAAGCGGCGAAGCTCGGAGGAGGTCACGAATGAGCCCGGATCGCGCACCCCTTGGGAACGCGGCCCGGGCTCTTCTTCCAGCATCCCAGACCGGCGCATCGCGGCGTCGTCGAAGTCCTCGCGTGGCAGACCACGCCACGGACTCCACCTCCTTGCCCTGCATCCAGTCTGGAAGGCTGGTCGCAGGAAGGAATGGGATAAGCGACGTGGCAACTACTCTGAGGGCTCGGCTTTCGGAGGACGAGTGAGATGAGCCCGGATCGCCAGCCTCTCGGCAATGCGGCCCGGGCTCTTCTTGCGTCTGCGTTCTTCGTGTCCGGCGCCGCGTCGCTTGCGTACGAGGTGGCATGGAGCCGGGCGCTGTTGTTGCTGCTCGGCTCGACCGCAGCCGCGGCATCCATCGTGCTCGGCACGTTCGTGGGCGCGCTCGGTCTCGGCGCGCGCTGGGGCGGCCGCCTGGCCGAGCGCCACCAGCGCCCGCTGCTGCTCTACGGACTGTTCGAACTGGGCGCGGCCATCTGGGCCTGCTTGTCGATCGCGCTGGCTGGGCTGCTCGAGGGACCGTACGTGGCGCTTGCTGCGGGCGCGCCCGGTTGGCTGCAGATGCTGCTGCGCATCGTCGTGGCGGTGATCGTCATCGTGCCTGCCGCGTTCCTGCTCGGTGCGACGCTGCCCGCCATGGTGCGCCACTGGGTGCGCCGCGCCGGCGAGACCGGCCGCCAGACCGCCTGGCTCTACGGCGCGAACACCGTCGGTGCCGTGGCCGGCTGCCTCTTCACCGGCTTCGTCGGTGTCGCGGCCTTCGGCGTGACGGGCATGCTGGCCCGTGCTGGGATCGTCGGTGCTGTGGTCGGCCTGCTGACGGCGGTGGCCGGATTGCGCAGCGCGCCGCTTGTGACCAAGGACAGCGCTGACGCGATGAAGGCT
>JAHEIK010000474.1 GCA_024639415.1 Planctomycetota bacterium | reverse complement strand
GCCTGCACGGCGGACGGGTTGTGCGCGTAGTCGAGGATCACCTTGAAGGGATGCTCGTCGAAGATGTTCATCCGGCCCGGCGCCTGGAACCACGTCGTGTCGAACGTCTTGAGGCCCTGGCGCACATCTTCGAGCGACACGCCCATGCGGTACGTGATCGCCGCGGCGAACATCGCGTTCTGCACGTTGTGCATCGCACGCCCGTCGATCGTGGCGGGGATCTCGCTCGTCCACAGCAGCGGCATGTGCGCGCCGTTCTCGTGGATGTCGATGCGGTGCCCCTGGATGCCCTCCTCGAGCACGACGGCGCAGCCGCCGGAGCGGATGTGCTCGCGCACAAGCGGGTTGCGCGGGTTCATCGTGACGTAGCAGAGGTTCTCGGCCTCGGAGTAGGCGGCCATCTTCAGGCACAGCGGATCGTCGGCGTTGAGCACGGCCGTGTCCTTGGCCGTCTCGATTACGATGCGCTTGACCTGGGCGAGTTGCTCGAGCGTGTCCACGCCGCGCAAGCCCAGGTGATCGGCCTGCACGTTCAGGACCGCGCCGACGTTGCAGCGCCGGTAGCCCATGCCGCGCTTGAGCATGCCGCCGCGCGCCGTCTCCAGCACGGCGACGTCGACCGACGGATCGCGCAGCACCATGCGCGCCGCCACGGGCCCGGTGAGGTCGCCGGTCACGGTCTTGTGGCCGTCGATGTAGACGCCGTCCGTCGTCGCGACGCCGACGGCGTGGCGCGCCATCTTGAAGATGTGCGCCGTCATGCGGACGGTGGTCGTCTTGCCGTTCGTGCCGGTGACCGACGCGATCGGGATGCGGCTCGGGCTGCCCGGCGGGAAGAGCATGTCCATCACGGCGCCGGCGACGTCCCGCGGCTCGCCCTCGCTCGGTGCGACGTGCATCCGGAAGCCGGGCGCGGCGTTCACCTCGCAGATCGCCCCGCCCGTCTCGGAGTACGAGCGTGAGATGTCCGTGGTCAGGAAGTCCACACCTGCCACGTCGAGGCCGACGGCCTCGGCGGCACGGATCGCCATCTGCCGGTTGTCGGGGTGCACGCTGTCCGTCACGTCGGCGGCGGTGCCGCCGGTCGAGAGGTTGCCCGTGGTGCGCAGCCAGACCGGCTCGCCCGCGGGCGGCACGCTCTCGCGGCTCAAGCCCGCCTGCTCGAGCAGGCGCTCGGCCTGGTGGTCGAACTCGAGCATCGTCAGCACCTTCTCGTGCCCGATGCCGCGGCGCGGATCCTCGTTCGTGAGGTCGACGAGCTGCTCGACGGTGTGCTTGCCGTCGCCGACGACGTGCCCCGGCACGCGCTGCGCGACCGCCACGAGCTGGCCATCGACGACGAGCATGCGGTGGTCGAAGCCGCGAATGAAGCTCTCTACCAGCACGGAGCGCGCGTGCTCTCGCGCGGCGGCGTACGCCACCCGCACCTGCTCGCGGCTCTGCAGATTGGTCGAGCAGCCGCGGCCGTGGTTCGCGTTCAGCGGCTTGACGACGACCGGGAAGCCGATGCGCTCGGCGGCACGAACGGCGTCGTCCGGACCGTACACCAAGCGCTGGCGCGCGACGGGCAGGCCCAGGTCGCCCAGGATCTGGTTCGTCTCTTCCTTGTCGCTGGCGATCTCGACGGCGATGTGGCGCGTCTCGCTGGTCACCGTCGCCTGGATGCGGCGCTGGTACTTGCCGTGGCCGAACTGCACGAGGCTGTAGCGATTGAGCCGCAGGAACGGGATGTTGCGCTCCTCGGCAGCCTTCACGAGCGACGCGGTGCTGGGCCCAAGCGCGCGCCGCTGCGCGTAGCGGATGAAGCCGCTCAGCTCTTCGTCGAACTCGAAGCCCTCGTCGACCGAGCCGGCATACGGCGCGCCCTCGGGCAGCAGCGAGAGCAGGAGCTTGAGCGCGAGCTTCCCGGCCGCGACCCCGACGTCTTCCTGCTCGTACTCGTAGACGACCGTGTAGACGCCCGCTTCGTCGGTCGAGCGCGTCTTGCCGAAGGTGACGTCGCCGCCGGCCATGTTCTGCAGCTCGATGGCTACGTGCTCGAACACGTGACCGAGCCAGGTGCCTTCGTCCTCGCGCAGGCGCCGGATGAAGCCGCCCGGCTCACCGTAGCTGCAGCCGTGCTCGGCCAGTCCCGGGAGCTTCTCGAGCAGCGGATCCGTGAACGCCTTGCCGAGCTTGCCCGTCGGCCACGCCTCGAGGTCGCGGAGATCCACGGTCATGCGGATGACGCGGAAGAGCGCGTAGAGGTTCGGGCCCAGGTAGACGGAGGTGTCCAGGATCCTCATGGGTCATCTCCCCGTGGTGGCGGGCTGCGGCGGGCGCGCGATACGCGAGACCACGTCGAACGTGGCGCCCTCGGTCAAGACGTGCACGCGCAGGCCCACGATGCAGACCGGGTCGTCGCGATGCGAGGAGTCCATGGACGTGTACTCGACGTCCTCGGGATCCACGATGGTCAGTGCGCCGGAGCCGTGCGCTTCGATCACGTTGCCGCCGAAGAACGCGGCGGTGTCTTCGTCCAGGCCCACGCCGATGGCCTTCGGGTTGTAGGCCAGCGCGGTCAGCAACCGTCCCAGCCGGTCGCGCTGGCGGAAGTGCTGGTCGACGATCAGCCGCTCGGTGAGCCCGAGCCCGGGCGCGAGCGTGACGCTGTTGGCGCGCGGGGTCGAGCCCTCGTCGCCGAACGCGATCATGTGCTCGGACATGATGGCTGCACCCGCGGAGGTCCCTGCGATGTGCTGCCCTTCCCGGTTGCGGCGGCGCAGGGCGCGCGCGACGACCGTGCCGCCGAGCGTCGTGGAGAGACGCAGCTGGTTGCCGCCCGTGAGGAACACGCCGTCGGCCGCCTCCAGGGTCTCGAGCCAGTCCTCGCGCCGGCAGTCCCTGCGCTGCTCATACGGCAATACGGTCGCGCGCTTCACGCCGAGGCCCTCGAAGGTGCGCTGGTAGCGCGCCCCCGTATCACGCATGCGCGAGGCCGTCGGGATGATCGCGATGTGGGCGCGCTCGCCGCCGCAGATCTCGACGAAGCGCTTCAGGATCGACGGATCCCCGTCGCGCTCCTCCGCGCCCCCGATCGGGATGATGTAGCCGCGTTGGCTGCCGGCGCTGTCGTCATGAACGCTCAAGGGCTCGCTCCAAACCAGGGACCAGGGTCGGCAGGACGCTCGTCAGCGTCAAGACGACGGAGAATCTTCGAACGGTCCGCGCAGCACGGGCTCGCCGCCCCGCACGTGCAGACGCCCGAGCGCCCAGACGTCGGACGGCAGGTCGTCCGCGCCGAGCACGACGAGATCGGCGTCCGCGCCGACCTCGATGCGCCCCTTGCGGGGCAGAAGCAGGTGGTCGGCGACGTTCGCGGTGAATGCGGGCAGGACCCGAGCCAGCGGCAGGTCGCGGGCGAGGAGGCGTGCCAGCGCCTCCGCCAGCGCCCCGGGGACGGCGATCCCCATCCCGGCGGCGCGCCCCTCGGCGTCGAAGACGGGCAAGCAGCCGCCGC
>JAHEIK010000473.1 GCA_024639415.1 Planctomycetota bacterium | reverse complement strand
GTTCGTCTTTTTCGAAGGGCGGGCGTTCGGCTTCGCTGCGCTCCGCCTCCGGCCGCCCCTACGGCGCTCTGTGTTCTCTGTGTCCTCTGTGGTTCGTCTTCTGCTCTTCCTCTGCGTCCTCTGCGTCCTTTGCGCCTTTGCGGTTGGTCCTTCTCCGCTGGGCGGGCGTTCCACGGCACGCCGGGTGACGGGGACGGGGGACGGGTACGCCGGGAACGGAGACGGGCACGGTGACGGTGACGGGGCAAAGAGCCCGCTTTTGCGGGCTCTTTGCACGAACCAAGCTCCAGCATTCCTAGTCTCACTAGGGGGCAGGCCCCCCAGGGAAGCGGGCCTCCCCATGGGAGTCCCAAGACGATGCGTACCCGCCTGAGCCTGATCGGCGTCGGGGCAGCCACCTTGGTGTTGGCCGTCCTCCTCGTGCTGCCGCTGAACGCCTTCGCCGACGACGACCCGGCACCGGAGCCCGCCCCCGCGCCGACACCGGCCGAGCCTTCCGACGAGAAGCCTGCCGATGAGAAGCCTTCCGACGAGAAGGGCGCCAAGGGCGAGCCGCCCGCTCCCGAGAAGCCGGACGTGCACAAGCTCTACGTGCCGTTCCGCGACCTCGAGAAGATCTTCCAGAAGGAAGGCGAGGGGGTCTTCCTGCCCTACAAGGAGTTCCGCCGCCTCTGGGAGCTGGCGCACAAGCTTCCGGCGGACACGAGCAAGCCGCCCGTCGCAGCGACGGTGCGCTCCGCGGCCTACGCGGGCACCGTGATCGGTGAGACGATCCGGTTCGAGGCCAAGGTCGAAGTCGAGGTCCTCGCCAAGGGCTGGCAGCGCGTTGCGCTCGACTACGCAGGCGTGGGCGTAGAGAAGGCCACGATCGACGGCAAGCCTGCGTTGCTCGTGCCGACGAAGAGTGGCTACGATCTCCTGCTGCAGGATCCCGGTCGCCGCACGCTCGATCTCGTCCTGCGCGCGGGCGCGCCCGCGAAGGGCGACACGCACACCGCGGAGTTCTCCCTGCCGCCCGTGCCGCTGGCGCGCATGTCCCTGCGTGTGCCCGGCCGCGACACCGAGGTCACCATCACGCCGCGCCTCGCGTCGACCACGACGAATGCCGCCGACGGCACCGACCTGCTCGCGTTCCTCGGTCCGGTGAGCAAGGTGAAGCTCTCGTGGCGCCGCAAGCCCGAAGACGCGCCCACCGTCGATCCGCTGGTCTTCGCGGAAGAGACGCTCGATGTACGCGTGGACCGCGGCGTCGTGCGCACCACCTTCCGCGCCAATCTCTCCGTGCGCCGCGCGCCGATCTCGAAGATCCAGGTCTCCGTGCCGCGTGAAGCCGTCGTGCTCTACGTGAAGGGGGATGGCATCCGTACGTGGACGCGCAGCGACACGGGGGACCGCCTCGACGTCGAGCTACGTGCTCCCGTGCGCGAGAAGTACGCCTTGCAGGTGGGGCTGGAGCGGGCCCTGCCGCCGCCTCCCGCGGCCGCCGTCCTGCCGCTCGCCGTCCTCGGGGGCATGGAGCGGGAGCGCGGCTTCCTGCGCGTGCAGGCCGCAGACGGCGTGAAGATCGAGCCGAAGGTCACCCCGGGCCTCGTGCAGATCGACCTCCAGGATCTTCCCAAGGAACTGCAGGGCGCCGCGCCCGGCAAGGCCTTCGCCTACCGCTACCCGGCCCGTCCGGGCGAGACCGTGTTCGACGTCCAGGCGCTCGAGCCGCGCGTCTCGGCTTCGCACGGCAACCGCGTCGGCATCCGGCCCGAGTCCGTCGACCTGCGCTGCGTCGCGCACGTGACGGTCGAGCGGGCCGGCATCTTCGGCATGGACTTCGACGTGCCGGCCGACCTCGAGGTCACCGACGTCAAGCTGCAGGGTGCCGAGCTCGACGACTGGACGCTGCAGCGCACCGACGGCAAGCCGTCCGTGCTGCGCGTGAGCCTGCGCGACCGCCTGCTCGGCCGCGCCAGCGTCACCGTGCACGGCCGTGCCGTGCTCGAGATCTCCGAGAAGGAGGGCGCGCCGGCCGTGAAGCGCGACCTCCCGCTGGTCCTGCTCAAGGGCGCGCATCACGTCCGCGGCTACGTGGGCGTCCACATCGACTCCGCGCTCGATCACAGCGAGACAAGCAGCAAGGGCCTGACGCCGCTGGACGTCGGCGCGCCTTCGGCCTGCGAGCCTCCGCGCCTGCCGGGCGAGGCGGCGGCATTGCCCCTCGTCTACCGCTTCGAGCATCGCGAGGGTGGTGTGGCGCTGGGCCTCGAGCTCAAGCGCAAGGCACCCACGATCACGTGCGCCGTCGAGAGCTGGGTACGCCTCGAGCCGGGCAAGACCCGCATGGGCGCCGTGCTGCGCTACAACGTCGCCTTCCGCGGCGTGCGCACCTTCCGCTTCAAGGCGCCGCTCGAGCTGGGCAAGCGCCTGCACCTGGACAACCCGAGCCTCGAGCTCATCGGTCCCGTCGAGGAACTCAAGCCCGACGGCGCCGGCGACGAGTGGAAACCGCAGGACGGCGTCTGGACTGTGAAGCTGCCTGCGCCGCGCACCGGCGCAGTCGTTGTCCGACTGGTCATCGACGACCGGCCCGAGGACGAGCTCAAGAGTGGCGGCACGCGCACGTCGAGTGTGCCGAGCTTCGTGCCGCTCGAGGTCGAAGGCAAGCCGCTGCCCAACGTCAGCCATCACGTGGCGGTGCGCCGCGATGCCCTGCTCGAGATCGAGATGCTCGAGGCGCAGGGGGGCGAGGAGGTCGATGCGCGCGAACTGCCCGCCGGCCTGAAGGACGAGGGCAACTTCCTGGCCTTCCGCAGCTACTCCGCCAAGCACGCGGTGAAGCTGCGCGTCACGAAGCACGACTACGAGCCGGTCGCCGACCTGGTCGTGTCGCATATGCATCTGGACACGATCGTTCCCGTCGAGGGGCACCGCGCCACGACCGAGGCCTTCCTCGTCGTGCGCAACAACGACCGCCAGAACATGGAGATCACCCTGCCCGCCGGGGCGAGCATTCGTGCCGTCCGGGTGGGGGGCAAGAGCGAGTCGCCGCGGGTCGGGACGAAGGGGTCCGTGCTGATCCCGCTGTACTCCGGCCGCGCGAAGGACGAGGCGTTCATCGTCGCGCTCTACTTCGATCACGACTTCGAGCGCAGCGGCACGGGCTTCGAGACCGTGCGTCTCGTCACGCCCGTGCCCGTGGGCGTCAAGTCCGACATCCTCACGTGGCGCGTGATCATGCCCGAGGACCGCACGTACACGTCCTTCGGTGGCTCGACGCTGCTCGTCGACGCCGAGCGCTCGTGGGCGGCGCGCGCGCTGGAGTCGATCACGTCGCTCGTAGCGAAGCCCGACGCGTCCCAGCGTCTGGACGTGCGCGGCCTGATCCGCGGCTTCAAGAGTCCGTTCACCGATCGCCAGCACAAGGGCCTGCGCTTCGAGTTCCAGGGTCGCGTTGGAACCGGCGACGTCGAGATCAGCTCGGCCTCGCGCTCCTTCTTCCTGCTCTGGAAGCTGC
>JAHEIK010000086.1 GCA_024639415.1 Planctomycetota bacterium | reverse complement strand
TGTTGCGTTCGCGCTCGCGCACTTCGAGGTCGTCCTCGGCGATGTCGCCCTCACCGCCTGTTCGCCGGACCCAGTTGCTGAGTGTCCGGTGGGCGTCGAGCGTGTCCACCGAGTCGCCGAACTCGTACTTGCGCGTCTCGTCCGAGGCCTCCCCCGAGCCGCCTACCTGCGGTGTGCGGTGCTCGCCCACGGAGCGGGCGTCCATGCCGCGGAAGACGTCCTGTAGTGCCTGACGCCGGAGGGCCCGCTCGCCCTTGCGCGTGAGCTTGATCAGGCCGCGTGCGTCGCGCCGGACTTCGCCGCGCTTCTCGAGCAGCCGCTTGAACTCCTCGATGCCGAAGTCCTCACGCCACAGGTCGTAGCGCTCGCCCACGTAGTCGAGTTGCTCGAGTGCGGTGCCCGCGTCGCCGTCGAAGATGAGCAGCAACTGGCGGTAGATCCGCAGCAGATCTCCGACGAGCTTCTCGAGGCTGTCGGCCTTGGCGTAGCGCCAGTGCATGGCTAGAGCTCGGCTCCGGAGTCGAGGCCGTGCTGCCCTCTGGATGCTCGGCGGCGCTGCGCCATCCACTGCTCGAGTGGCAGACCACGAGTCGTCGTGGATGGCCTTGCGGCGCCTTCGCCCCAGCGAGCCGATCGGTTGGGCCTGCCACCGGGTTCGAAGTTCGATCGCCAACGGGGCAGCTCGGCCGGCATGAGCACGGACCTCGACATCAGTCCTCGAAGCCGGCGAACATGCGCTTGAGCATGTCGCCGTACGTCACGCCGTCAGGCGAGCGGTCCTTGGAGAGGAGCGAGGCCTGGTGCAGGCCCTCGAGCACCAGCTCGCAGGCCGCGGGGAGCTCGCCGTCGGGCAAGCGGCCGTCCGAGCCGAGGTGCTCGCGCGTCAGGTCCGCGAGATGGGGTACGGCGAGCAGGTGACCGTCGTCTTCGCCCTGGTCCTCGACCACGATGGCGTTGCCTTCCGTGAACCAGTCCACGATGGGCTTGTACACGTCGTCGGCCTCCACGCCCTCCGGCGCCTTGACCGCGTCGTACGGGGCGGGGAAGTAGCGCTGGAAGACGGCCTGCACGCCTTGGCCGAGGATCCGCTCGGCGACGGCTGCCGGGCCCTCGCGCTCGCCCTCGAAGACCAGCTCGATCTTGCCCGTTACAGCGCCTATGGCGCCGAAGAGGTCCGCGACGCGTGCCGTCGCGCGCTCCTGCCCGAGGAGCAGGCCGCGGCGCTCGGCGCTGCTGATCACGTTCTCGAGCAGCGCGATCGTCAAGCGCACGGAGACGCCGGAGGACTGGTCGACGAACTCGCTGTCGCGAGCCTGGATGGCCGTTTCCTCGATCGCCTCGCGCACGAAGGAGGGGACATGCACTGTGACCGGACCGCCCCGCGCGGCGTACGCCTCCTGATCGGTGATGGCTCGCGCCGTGTCGAGCGACGTCGGGTAGTGCGTGAGGATCTGGCTGGCGATCCGGTCGCGCAGCGGCGTGATGATCGAGCCGCGGTTCGTGTAGTCCTCGGGGTTGGCCGAGAAGACCAGCACCACGTCGAGCGGAATGCGCACAGGGAAGCCGCGCAGCTGCACGTCGCGCTCTTCCAGGATGTTCAGCAGTCCCACTTGGATGCGCTGGGAGAGATCGGGCAGCTCGTTGATCGCGAAGATGCCGCGGTTCGTGCGGGGCACGAGACCGAAGTTGAGCGCTTCCTCGTCGTCGAGCGTGACGCGTCGCGATGCGGCCTTGATCGGATCCACGTCTCCGATGAGGTCGGCGATGGTCACGTCAGGCGTTGCGAGCTTCTCGCGATAGCGTTCTTCGCGCGGGATCCAGCGGATGGGCGCGTCGTCGCCGAGCTCCTCGATCAGCCGCTTGCCTGCGCCGGAGATGGGGGCGAAGGGGTCGTCGTTGAGCGGACAGCCGGCCAGCGCGGGGACCTCGTCGTCGAGGAACGTCGAGAGCTGGCGGAGAATGCGTGTCTTCGCCTGGCCGCGCAGTCCCAGGAGGATGAAGTCGTGCTTGCTGAGCAGGGCCTGCTCGAGCTGCGGGATCACCGTGTCGTCGTAGCCGAGGACCCCGGGCCAGCGCTCGGCCGCGCTCAATCCGGCCTGGATGGCGGCGAGGAGGTTCTCGCGCAGCTCGTCGTGTACGCTCCTGCTGCGCCAGCCGGACGCCGTCAGGGCAAGGCGGGTCGTGGGTCTCGTGTCTGCCGTCTCATCATCTGCCATGGGCGGGATTGTAGGAAGCGGCCAGGGTGCGCTGCCGCCGAAGGGGTCCGGGCCCTCGGCGATCGGTAGAATCCGCGGCCTTGGACCCCAGCCCCGGAGCCCACCCATGCCCTATGACCCGATGCTCGTGAAGCCGATGCGTGACGACATGACGTCCATGGACGTCGAAGAACTCATGGACGCCGCCGCTGTGGATGCGTTCATGGCGCGCGAAGGCTCGAAGCTCATCTTCATCAACAGCGTCTGCGGCTGTGCCGCCGGCCAGGCCCGCCCCGCACTGCGCATCGCCCTCCAGCACGAGACGAAGCCCGACCACGTCGGCACCGTCTTCGCCGGTCAGGATGTCGAGGCGACCGTGAAGGCGCGCGGCTTCTTCGAGCAGGTTCCGCCGAGCAGCCCCTCGGTTGCGCTCTTCAAGGGCAGCGAGCTGGCCTTCTTCATGCCGCGGCACATGATCGAGAGCCGCGATGCCAACACGATCGCGTTCGAGCTCGTCGGCCAGTTCGACGAGCACTGCGCTTGAGCCGAGCCGTGGGTACCTTCCACGACCACAAGGGCGAGCTGCACGGGATCACCGTCGTCGTCGATCTGAAGGACGACCGCCTCTACGTGGGGCGCTGCGATACCGTCCTGCCCCAGGGCGTCGTCCTGCTCGATGCGGACATGCACGATGCCGCCGAGCCCAAGTACGACGGCACGACGATGTCGAAGGCCGCCTACCTGGAGAACGCCACGAAGTTCGGCGTGTGGCCGCGCATCGAGCGCGTCGTCGTCCCGACCGAGGACGTCGAGAGCATCCGCAAGCTCGGCGACCTGTAGGGGCCCTTCGACTCGCTCAGGACCGCCGGGTGGGCCTCCGGCTCATCCGCGGCTCACCTGCGGCGCCTGGGCCAGTCCAGCTCGTTCTTCTCGCGCTTCTTCTGCTCGCTGATCCAGCGCGTGTCGATGGCGCCGGCGTAGAAGCGGTTCGGCTGCCAGAGCGCCCAGTACTGCTTGCGCAGGTACCACGCTCCGGGCGTGCGTCGGCGCGCGTCGTCGAGCGCCTGCAGGGCGGCGGCCGCGTCGCCCGCCTCCAGATGCAGGGCTGCGAGGCGGAAGGCGAAGGCGGCGACCTTCGGCTTCGCAGCGACGAGCTTCGCCGCTTGCTCGATCGTCGCCTTCGCGGGCGCCTCCGCGGCCTCCGGGGACCTCGCCGCGACCAGCGGCTCATCCAGATGCAGGTCGATCCACTGCAGTGCGACGGCATCGAGCTTGTCGCCCTCGGCGCGCAGCACACCGAGCTCGTCGATGAAGTACCAGTGGCCCACGTCGTTCATCGGGAAGCGCCGCGCCAGCTCCGCGCCCCGGTCGAGCGCGATCGGCACGTCGAAGCCCACGTCCACGTAGTCCTTCACGCGTGAGGCGCCCTCGACGTCGACAGCGGCCAGCCACAGGTCCACCTTGCGACCCGCGCGCTGCTTGTGGTGGGCGGCCCAGGCTTGCAGCAGGTCGCGCGTCGGTGACCACGGTGCCCACGTGGCCAACAGCAGCCGCTTGCCCGGGTGGACGCGTACCCGCCGCACCACGCCGTCGAGGCAGGGCAGCGCGAGGTCGGGGACCAGGCCCCCGATCCTCGCGCGGGCTGTCTTCGACGCCCGGCTCGCGTCGCGCGACCGGAGGTCGAGCACGCCGCTGCGGGAGCGCATGCGCAGGCCGAGGGTGCGGGCGAGCTGCGAGAGATCGAAGGCCGGCTCCTCGGTGGTGCCCAGCAACTTGCCGCGGTAGGTGGCGCAGCGCGTGGTGCCGCACAGGATCCAGGCGTCCTGCTCACGACGCTTGACCGGCCGCTTGCCCGCCGGCGGGCGCGGGATCAGCCGCTTCACGTGGATCGCGAACACGCGCTTGGCGTCGGCGAGCGTGATCCAGAGCTTGCCGTCGGCCGAGCGCTGCAGGCCGTCTTCGAGCTTGGCCGTGGCCCCGTCGATGCGCAGCACCGGCAGGTCGTCGGCCCATGCCGTGCCGCTGCCCAGCAAGCAGGCGAGCAGCGCGAGGGCACAGGTTCGATGCACGAACTCAGTATCCGGGGATGGAGCGCAATCCGGCGGACTTCGTCTCGGCAGCCGGACGCTCCGCGGGGCCGGGCATGCCGTCGAGCATGCGCAAGATCTCTGCGTCTGCGGCCCGCAGCTCGTCCTTCGGGCCTTCGACGAACACGACGTACGTCCGTGCCGGATCACCCGCGATGTGCATCCGGCGCACGTTGCCACGCGCTGGCAGCGGATGCTGGATGCCCTCCGTGCCCATCATGCGGATCTTCGTCACCGACAGGGGGTTGAACATGTTGCCCATGATCATCCTGCCCACAGCGGGCAGTCCGGTTGCCGTGCTGCCCTGGTCGAGCACGACGAAGCTCAAGCGGATCTTACCCTTGCGCGCACTCGCGAAGGCGGCGGGCATGCGGCCCCCTTCGATCGCCTCCCACTCCTCGCTCGGGAGCTTGAGGCCCAGCCCGCGATGGCGGTCCACCACGTCGTAGCCCGCGAAGGGATCGCCGGCCTCGTCGCCCTGGTCGCGCTCGTCCTGCGTGAAGGAGGTCTTGAGGACCTCGGCCCAGGCCGCGTCGAGGTTCGCGGGCGGCACGCCGTCGAGCACGAGGACCTCGCGGCCGCGGTGCAGGATGCGCCCGTGACCGTGCTGCCCGACGTAGTCGAACTGCTTGACCTCGGCGTCGTCGTCGGAGACGCGCCAGCCGTCACCCTTCCACGCGTCCCCGTTCGCACTGCGCAGGGCGGCGCCCATGTAGCGCGCGCCTTCGTCGGCGTCTTCCGGCGTGTCGAAGGCGAGTGCCTGCAGGACCACGATCCGGCCTCGCTCGTCCTCGGCGTAGAGCGCGCGGCCGGCGTCCCAGCCCCTGGCGGCGCGGTTGGACATCGAGTCCACGAACTTGCCGAGGCCCATCGTGCGCAGGTTGAGGCGGCCCTTCTTGTCGCCGAGGAAGTAGTCGAGGTAGACGGCCAGGTCGAGCTCGCCGACGGAGTGCTCGGCGAGCTTCTTCCAGCCCTGGCCGAGGCCCTTGACGACGTCACCGCCCCACACGACCGTCCGGGGGTAGTCGCGCTGGGCGCCCAACCACTTGTGGGGGTGGAGCAACTGCTCCTGCGAGACGGGCGGATCGGCGAGCAGCTTCTGCATGCCCGCGGCGTACTCGCCGCGCACGGCGTGCGTCACGAAGTTCGGCCCTACGCGGTAGTGGAGCATCGTCGACAGGAGCATGTGGGTCGGCACGCTGCGCATGACCCGGGCCTGGCCCTGCTGCGCCGTCTTGTTGGAGGCGCGCTGCTTGGCGTGCGCCAGGGCGGCGGCGGGGCGCAGTTCTTCGAAGCGGCGCCGGGCCCACTCGGCGCTGCCTTCGAAGATGCAGCGGATGGCGAACTGGCGGTCGGGATCGTCTTCGCGGTACGGCTCCTCGATCTTCATGAGGTCGAGGTGCTGGTCCTCGAGGGCGTGGATCAGCTCGTGGACCAGCGTGGGGATGTTCGCCGCACCCTCGAAGCCCGCCGTGAGGACGAGCTTCTTCGTCTTGGGGTCGTAGGCGCCCGCCACCATCTCCTGCAGCATCAGCTGGGAGAGGTCGCGCAGGTTCTCGTCTTCCTTCAGCAGGCCCAGCCGCCGGACGATGCGCGTGTCGCGCGCCCACTCCTCCGGCGTCACGTCGCGCTCCATGCCCTTCTGCATGTAGTCGCGCAGTCCCTCGCGCGTCAGGATGCGAACCGGGACTGCGTGCTTCCACGCGAGGCCGCGCAGCCGCGCGACCTCGGGGCGGATCTCGTCGACCAGCTTCTGCAGGGCGGCCTGCTGTTCCTCGGGCGAGGGCGCCGGACGCTCCTCCTCGGCGGAGGCCGTGACGGCCGCCGCCGTGAGTACGAGGACCGCGGAAAGCAGGCGGGCGCCCTGGGCGAATCGGGGGTGCATGGGCGTCTCCGGGGGCCGGGGGGCGAAGTCTGCGTCGAGGGCGCTGATGCTACTGACGCGGGGGGCTGTGCGTTCGTTCCATCGCACCCGGGATGAAGCGGTACGATCCCGCCATGGTGCTTGCCCAGACTCTTACGGTGCCCGACACGATCGTGTTGGTCGTCTGCCTCATCGTGGGCATCCGCGGGGCGTTCAAGGGCTTCGTCTGGCAGGCGATCCGCACGGCCGGCCTGATCGGCGCGCTGTGGGCGGCCACCCGCTTCCACGAGCCCATCGGCGAGCGACTCGAGGAGTGGTTCGGCTTCATCCCGTCGTTCGCCGCGCCGGTCGTCGCGTGGCTCCTCATCCTCGTCGGCATCTTCCTGGTCTTCGCGTTCCTCGCGTATATGGCGCGAGGCGCGGTCAAGACGGCCAACCTGACCGGCGTGGATCGCGTGCTCGGGCTAGCGATGGGTGCTGTGATGGGCTTGTGCTTCTGCGCGATCGCCTTCGTGATCTGGGGCTTCCTCTTCCTCAAGACCGACGCGCAGCTGGCGGAAGCCCTGCAGGGCTCGCAGTCCGCACGCTTCATGGCGAAGATCATCGAGGTCGTCGACCCGCTCTTTCCCGAGGGCGTGCGCGAGCGCTTCGGCGCTTCGCTCAAGGCGATCGAAGCCGCCGGCGACTGACGCCGGCGCGTCAGTCCTCGTCGACGGTCTCGATGCCGTCGATCTCCATCAGGTCCGACGACGGTGCGGAGCCCTCTTCCACGGGATCGATCGTGTCGAGGCCCAGGTCGTCGGGGATCTCGAACGCCCTCGGCGCATCCGGGTCCTGCTCGACGGGCGCGGTCTTCGGGAACTCCGGAGCGACCGGAGCGGGCGTGGGTGCAGCAGGTGCACCGAAGGTCGTCGGCAGCGGGCTTGCTTCCACCGCGCCGTACTCGAAGCGCGCCCAGGCCCGTACCTCGCCGCGGCGGGCCTCGGCCAGCGCGCGCACATCCTCGCCTTCGTCCTCGCGTGCGATCAGGTCGACGAGCACGGCGTCGTAGCGTACCTCGTCCTCGACGCGCAGCGACGGCACGCTGCCCGCGAGATCGAGGCGCTCCAGGGCGGCCGGCGTGGCGAACAGCCGCCGCGCTGCTTCGTCCTTGTCGAGGAGCTCCGTGGCCTCGAGCTGCTGCAAGCTGCGCCGAGGGCGTCGCGCCGTTCGTGAGGGGGGCGCGAGGCGCGCGAGCCAGTAGCCCGAGAGGGCGATCGGATCCGCGTCGCTGATGCCTGCTTCGGCATCGACCCAGGGCGCCGGCAGGGCCAGACCCTCCTCGACGCGGGTGGACGGCACCTTGCGCAGGAGCGCCTCGCGGGTGAGCCGGGCGGGATCCTTGAAGAGGAGGCCACCCGCCTCGGAAAGATCGTAGAGTTGGACGTCGTCCAGTTGGAGCATCCCGCCAGTCTACGGCCGGCCCCCCCGGCCTCGTCGTGGCGGCTGCAGGAGGCCTACCATGTGCCGCGCGCTTCTGATCACCGCCTTGCTCGTCCTCGCCGCGGGGTGCACCAGCGACACGGGAGGGCCTCCCGCCAAGGGTCCGGTCACACCCACCGTTTCGGGCGGGGCGGCCACGCCTGCCTTCACCGACTACGCGAGCGCCAAGGAGGCCTTCACGCGTCGCAGTGCGGACGAGGTGCTGTACGCCACGTTGGAGGACGCGAGCTGGCTGCGCTTCGAGGGGGATGCCGAGACCGTCCAGCAGGCGCATCGGGCCTACTTCGAGTACGGCTACACGAGCTTCAAGGTCACGTTGCGGGCGCGTGAGTACACGCGGCCGACGCAGGAGAGCTTCGTGCTGGAGGACGACGGCGGGGCGCGCGTGACGGGCAAGCCGGTGACCTTCCAGGGCAGCCTGCAGCTGGTGAGTGACCGCTGGGAGTTCACGTTCGACCTGTCGTTCCGCCACGCGATCACGGCGGACACGAAGTGGATCCGATTGACGCGCGTGAAGGACGGGGCGCAGGTGGAGTGGTCCTTCCGTTGACGGAGTCAACGGAACCCGTACCCGTCTCCGTGCCCGTTCCCGTTCCCGGCGTGCCCCGAACCCGTGGTCCGTTGCCCGCTTCAGGGCACGCGCGCGCCTGGGCGCCCTACATGCTCTGCTTGATCGTCCCGCGGGCGACGCGGTCCAGCACCTCGTCGACGCGTCCCCCGATCGCCACGGGGCGGATGCCCACGGCTCGCAGCAGGGTCACCGCGCGCTGCGAGAAGCCGGTGGAGACGATCGCCCGACAGCCGACGACGGCCCGCAAGAACGTGCGTGCATCGCCCACGCCGTCGCGGCGGCGCAGGATGCTCTCTTCGAGGTGACGCGTTCCCAGGCAGCGGATCTGCTTCTGCGTGATGGCGTAGATGCGCAGCAGCGGCGCGGCCGCCAGCGTCTCGTCCACCAGCGTGCCGTCCCGGCTCGCCACGGCGACGAACTGCGCGCGCCGCCGCGGCAGCATCTGCGCGGGCTGCTCGAAGACATCCGGGTCGGGCAGCGTGCGCAGCACGTCGACGGCCTCCAGCGCATCGACGTCCACGGCGCGACAGCGCTCCGGACTGATCCAGTCCGTCACGCGCGGACCGCGCAGGCGCTTGCGCGCCGCCCTGGCGAACACCTCGTCGGCTTCGCGCCGGGCCCGCTCGAGTTCGGCCTCCGTCGGCGTCCCTCCGCGCAGCAGCGGGGCATCCGCCATCTCGACGTGCGGAACGATGTCCATGCGCTCCGCGCCACCCTTCGCCGCCCCCTCGGCGATCCGCTCGATCTCCCCTGCGTTCACGGTGGGAACGAGCGTGGTGCGAATCGCGACGGGGAACGTGTGCCGCCGTGCGATGCCAAGCGCACGATGCGTCTCGTCGAGGACGAGGCGCGCGGCGACGCTGCGCTCGAGCCTCTCGGCCCGGTAGATGGCGCCGCCGACGAGGCGTTCCGCGGTCCGCTGCGAAGCCGCGTCCACGCGCAGCACGAGGTAGCCGAGCCCGAACGTCTCGAGCTCCTCCGTGTACTCCGCGAGCAGCGGCCCGTGGATCACCAGACCGGTGAGCACGTCGGGATGATGCTCGCGGACCAGCGCCAGGATCCGCAGCACGCTCTCGGGGCTGGCCAGCGGATCGCCCGGGCCGTCGATCTCGAGCACGAGCGGTCCGCGCAGGCTCGCGCGCGCGGTCGCCACGTAGCGCATCACGTCCGGGACGTCCACCACCGGCGCGGCGTCATCGAAGGGACGATCTCGGCGCAGCACCAGCGGGCGGGGCGCAGCGGCCACGCGCAGGCGCCAGATGCCTAGCTGGGTTCCGGAGGGGGTGGGGCCGTGGCTCATCGTTCTGGGGCCGGAACGGTGTACAGGTCGGCGCGGGGGCTGGCAAGGAGGAGCTGACGGTCGTCCCGCGGGGCGCGTGGGCCGCTCCTCCGAGTACATAATGGACCCGTGAACGAACTACCGAACCCGTCGGCTCCGCCGCCTGAACCCGCTGCGACGCCCGAACATCCCGCGCCGCCCAGCACGTGGAAGCCGCTCTCGGGCTGGGCGCTGACGGCGTTCGTGCTCAGCCTCGTCCTGATCGTGGTTGCCCTCTACGGCTACTGGATCGTCGAAGCCCTGCCGCTGGCGATCGGCATCATCACCCTGAAGAAGGTGAAGCGTGGAGAGAAGCGCGGCCGCCTCTTCGCCCTGTGGGCGATCATCATCGCGTTCGGCGTCGGGTCCTGTTCCTACATGATCCACTCCGGCTCGCGCGGGATCTTCTCCAAGACAGCCGAGTCACTGATGAGCGTCCTCTCGTCGCAGAGCCCCACCGAGCAGAAGGCGGAGTCGCTCCGTGCCTGGGCTTGGCCCAAGGCGCTCGAGAAGGACCCCAAGCTTCCTACGACGTGGATGGACCGCTACGCCGGTGTGGTTGCGAAGTACGGCCCGTGGCTCGAGCGCTTCGACCTGCCTTCCCTCTGGTCCGGCATGAGGTCGATGCTCATGACGCCTGCCGATGTCGTGGAGATCGGCAGCGACGACGTCAAGCCGCCCGCCTGGCCACCCTGGGCGGCATTCTGGGTCAAGGCGCCCTTCGAGAAGGGGATGGTCTACGTGGCCGTCGTCTTCCAGGATGGCGGACAGGACGCCGGGATGGCCTTGAAGGAACTCAAGCCCAAGGAGGAGAGCGCCATCATCGGCGATGTGCGCTTCTACCGGGCCAAGGCCGAGAAGCTCCCGTAGCCGCCGCGGAGCCCGCGGCGCGCCACGTGCTGCCTGCATCCCGGTAGACTAGAGGGTGGAGACCCCAGCCATGCCCAGGCCTTCGCGACCCCGACGCTTCCTGCTCCTACCCATCCTGCTGGCGGTGCTGCTGTGCCTGCCCGCGCAGCAGGCGGACGCCCGGCTCTCCTCGGCGGAGTGGAAGGAGGCCGAGAGCCTCTTCAAGGAGCTCTTCAGCCAGCGCGGCAACCCGCAGGGCAAGGCCCGCGTGCTCGCGAAGATCGCCGAGGACGGCACCGGTCGTGCGTGGCGCACGATGGCCGAAGGCCTCTTCAAGGAGGTCGTGCTCTTCGACGGCATCATGACGGAGCTCGCGAAGCTGAGCGCCGAGCACGGCGAGCTGATGCAGCGCGGCATCAAGGGCTTCACGCCGGGCGACGAAGCGCGGGTCAAGGACGTACAGGCGCGCCTCAAGCAGCTGGACGACGAGATCAAGGACGAGCGTGCGGCGCTCAGCGCCGTCGTGGCGGCCGTCGTCGAGGGGCCGGAAGAGCTACGCAAGAACATCCTGCAGCGGGCGAAGGCCGGCGGCGACTGGACCTTGCGCGCCGCGGCCCTGCGCGTCGCCGTGGGCTCCATGGAGGAGAAGGCGTCCAAGGCCTACCTGCTCAAGACGCTCAAGTCCGACAAGGATCCGCGCGTGCGTCTGGCCGGACTCGACGCGCTGTCCACGGCCGAGGACGGCTGGCAGGACCTGCTCATCGGGCGACTGGCCGACCCGGAGTGGAGCATCGTCTTGCGGGCCGCGACCATTGCGAAGGAGCGCGAACTCCACAAGGCCGTGCCCCACATCATCAACGCCTTGACGCACGCCAAGCCGCGCGTCGCCGAGGGCCTTGCCGCCGCGCTCCGCG
>JAHEIK010000472.1 GCA_024639415.1 Planctomycetota bacterium | reverse complement strand
CTACCTGTTCTACGAGACAGGCAACGGCGTATGGCTCACCGACCACGTGCCGCCGGAGTTCATCCACGTGCCGGACGCTTCCTAGCGCGCGTCGGGGCCGCTAGTCGTCCTTCTCGGACTCGCGCACCAACTGCACCGACACCCGCGTCAGCTTCCCCTGGCGGATCTCGACCGGCACCGTCACCGGCCGCAAGTCGATCGACTCGAAGTCCTCGTAGAGCTTGAGGCGGTAGCGGCCCGCCGGCAGCGCGGTGCTACGCACCAGGCCGTCCGTCTGCAGGACGCTTTGCGGATTGCCGGGAGACGCGCGGAGACTGCTCCAGCGTACCGGGACGACCCTGCCCTGCTCGTCGCGCAGCTCGGTCTCCAGCAGGTAGCCGCCGCGGTAGTGGCCGGGGTTCTTCGGCGCCTTGAACTCGAGTACAGCCGCCCCGCCGCGTGCCATGTCGAGCTGCACCTGGACATCGCCCGACTTGGGCACGTCGATCGTCTTCGTCGCAGGCAGGAGCAGCAGCGACGGATCGTCCCACCCGGTGGGCGTCTCCTTGCCACGCGTACGAACGCGTAGCCGGCACGGAGGGATGCGCGTCTCCCAATCCCCGGACGGACCGATGAGGTGCAGCCCCACGTCCGTGACCTCCTGGCCGTGGGTATCGACGTACGTCCGGCGAAAGCGCATGTCCTGCACGACACGGCCCTCGGGATCGCGCGCTTCGAAGGAGAGCCGCGCTCCGTGCCCGGGCAGAGGCTTCATCCGGACGGCCACCTCCTGTGCCCCCCACCCGTCCTTCACGACGTACGTGGTGTCCACGTGCTCGTAGCCCCAGGAGAAGGCGACCACCCGGAGCCTGCGGCCGGGCGGCGTGATGAAGTGGTTCTCGTCCCAGGCCGAGCCCTGGTTGAGTTGCTCATCGAAGTCCTCGTCGTGGGGCGCCGGGACGTCGAGGTCGCGGATGTGCCACTCATCGTTCTCGATGCCCTCGCCCGTCTCGGCGTCGTAGGTGCCGACCACGACACGGTGTCGCCGCACCTCGACGCGCAGGTCGCTCTGGCCCGCGTTGACGTCCTCGGGGTGGCGCACCAGCGTGCCGTCGTCCCCCATCCACCAGAGGACGTACGTCGAGCTGGGGTGGAGACCAGCGAAGCCGAACTCTCCGTTGTGGTCCGCACGACAGGCAAGCCAACTTCGAGCGTTGGTGGAACTCCAGATCCCCTCGGCCATACGACTCAACTCCATGCGGTTGGTCGTCGTCGTGATCTTGATGAGCGAGTTCTCGGCCGGCCGCCCATCGGGCAGAAGCGCCCGCCCCTGGACGGAGCTCCCCTTGGGGAAGCGCAGGCGAACCCGGGTCACGACGCCGTACGCAGGGACCACGACCTCTTCCGTCACCGTGCCATGGAAGAGCCCACCGAGGCGCGCGCGTACCGTGTACGTCCCTGGACCCGGCACGGCCAACACGAATGCACCCCACGCGTTCGTGAACTCGAGCCCGCGGCCGTCGACGTCGACCTGGACGCGGGCGACGGGGTCGCCATAGGCGGTCAGCACGAGTCCGCTGATGAGCCCGCTCTCGCCCTTCGTCTCCGGTGCAGGAGCCGGGGGCACCTCGGGCTCGGGCTCCGGTCCCCCCATCGGAGCGGTCGCGGTGGGCAGCGTCGTGCGCACGGCCAGCCCGGGCTCCGCACCTGCGCCCGTCACGGCGTCGCCGCCCGTGGGCAATCCCCCCTTCGACTCGTGGCCGCCATGGAGCAGGAACCCAGCCACGGCGAGGGCGATCAGGGCCAGGAGGAGGATGCGACGACGTCTCACACGCAAGAGTCTACCGAGCGAAGCTCCCTGGCTCGCCGCGCCTCCGGTGCTCTATTCCTCGTCGTCGAAGCGCGCGCCGTAGTCGACCGCCACACCGTAGTGCGGGTCCTCGATCACACTGACCTCCACCATGTCGCCGGCCCGCTCGAGCAGCGCCTTGCAGTCCGGACTCAGGTGCCGCAGGCGCAGGTTCTTGTTCAGGCGCTTGTACTTGACGGCGAGGCTGTCGATGGCGTTCAGCGCGCTGTGATCG
This sequence comes from Planctomycetota bacterium, assembly GCA_024639415.1. Classification (GTDB taxonomy): domain Bacteria; phylum Planctomycetota; class PLA2; order PLA2; family JAEUHO01; genus JAHEIK01. The sequence continues at coordinate 1,444 of JAHEIK010000472.1, read as the reverse complement.
AGCACGCGCGTCTCGAGGAAGTCGACGATGACGTCGTCCGGGTCCTCGCGCGGATTGAAGAGCGCGGCGAAGCTATCCACCGACGCGAAGAAGAGCGTGCCGGCGAGCAGGTAGATCTTCTCGCCGTCCTCGCCCGTCTTGACGCGTGCGTGGATGCGCTGGCTTGCCTTCCACGCAAGGACCAGCGCCGAGACCACCACGCCCACGACCACGGCGATCGCAAGATCACTGACCACCGTCACGAGCGACACCAACACCAGCACGAAGAAGTCCGATTTGGGGATCCTCTTCATGATCCGCAGGCTGGACCACGCGAAGGTCCCGATCACGACCATGAACATGACGCCGACGAGGGCGGCCAGGGGAATCATCTCGATCCAGCGCGAGGCGAAGAGGACGAACACGAGCAGGAAGAGTGCAGAGGCGACGGCGGCGAGTCGCGTGCGGCCGCCGGACTCGACGTTGATCATGCTCTGCCCGATCATGGCGCAGCCGCCCATGCCGCCGAAGAAGCCGGTGAGGATGTTCGCACCTCCCTGTGCCACGCACTCCTTGCTCGTCTTGCCGTGCGTCTCCGTGATCTCCGCAACCAGGTTCAGCGTGAGCAGGCTCTCGATGAGCCCGATGGCTGCCAGAATGAGGGCGTAGGGCAGGATCACCGTCAGCGTGTTCCACGTCATGGGGACCTGCGGCAGTCCGAACGAGGGCAGGTCGCCTGCGATCGACGCCATGTCGCCCACGTTGCGCACGTCCAGTCCCAGCAGGAGCACGACCAGCGTGGTCAGCGCGATGCCGACCAGCGGGGCGGGCACCGCCTTGAACCACTTGCCGGCGGCCCAGATGACGAGCATCGTGAAGAACGCCAGGCCGAGCATCAGCAGGAACTCGGCGGTCGGCAGCCACGTCTTGCCGCCTTGGCCGTCGTCGACCATGAACTGCCCGGCCTGCGACAAGAAGATCACGATGGCGAGACCGTTCACGAAGCCGAGCATCACGGGGTACGGAACGAGTCGGATGAACTTGCCCAGGTGGAGCGCACCCGCCACGACCTGGAAGACCCCCATCAGGATCACGGCGGCGAAGAGGTACTCCATGCCGTGGTCTGCGACGAGCGACACGATGACGACGGCCAGCGCCCCGGTGGCACCCGAGATCATGCCGGGACGGCCGCCGAAGAGGGCAGTGACCAGGCCGACGAAGAACGCGGCGTAGAGCCCGACGAGCGGCTCCAAGCCGGCGACGAATGCGAACGCGATCGCTTCAGGGACAAGGGCAATCGCAACGGTCAGGCCCGACAGGACCTCGGTGCGCGTGCGCGCCCAGACGGAGGCAGCGGGGGGAATGGGCAGAAACTGGGAAGCGGATTCCAAGGACGGTCCTTTGGCAGGGAAGAGAGGAAGCGTGGCCCGGGGGTGAGGCGGTGCCGTTCAGGCTGCGGATGGCC
>JAHEIK010000085.1 GCA_024639415.1 Planctomycetota bacterium | reverse complement strand
GCTGGGGGAGATGTTCCTCGACATGCACAAGGAAGGCGCCGCCTTCCGCAGCCTGATGAACTGCTTCGCGATCGCCGTCTCGATCGGCCTGCAGTACGGCGTGCCGCTCGAGGAGTTCGTCGACGCCTACACCTTCACGCGCTTCGAGCCGAACGGGATCGTGGTCGGCAACGACCGCATCAAGATGTCCACGTCGATCATCGACTACATCTTCCGCGAGCTGGCCGTCTCCTACCTCGACCGCAAGGACCTCGCGCAGGTGACGCCCGAGGACCTGACGTCGGACGCCGTCCGCGGCGATCCCGAGCCGGAATACGAGGACGAAGAGGTGGTCGAGGAGCGCACGGTGCTCAGCGGCGAAGCCAGTGCCTCGGACGCCGGTGACGGAGAAGGCAGCGGCACGGCTGAAGGTGCGGGGGGCACCGGGGTCTTTGCGAGCGAAGCCATCCGTCCGCCCAGCACCGGGCTCGCTCCGACGAGTGGCTCCAGCAGCACGTCGGGGAATGGCTCGGGGAATGGCTCGGGGAATGGCAACGGCAATGGCTCCGGCGGCGGCAGCGCCAGTGCCGGGGGCTACTCGCTGACGCCCACGGCGGAGGCGGCGGCTGTCGAGGTGCGCGAGCCGCGCTTCGGCTACCGCGGGGCCATGACCATGACCGACTCCGAGAAGGCGCGCTTGCAGGGCTACACCGGCGACGCCTGCCCGGACTGCGGCTCCTTCACCATGGTGCGCAACGGCACCTGTGAGAAGTGCGAGACCTGCGGAGCCACATCGGGGTGTAGTTAGTCCGGCGGCGTGGGCTGGGGCCGGAGCATCGCTTCGTCGTCCTCGCGTGGCAACCCACGCTACGGACTCTTCATCGACACTCCACCTCCCAGTCACACCCCCGGACCGCCGGCGGGCGTGGCTGTCGTAGATCCTGCTCGGCTCGTGAACGTGAACGTGCCCGCCTGCGTTCCCGGCGTGCCCGTGGCCGCCTCCGTTCCCGAATCCGGGGACGGGACACGCATCCCGGGAACGTCGGTGACGGGCACGCAAACGTTCACGTTCACGGGTGGAGAGCGCGACCCAGGGTCGCGATGGGTGATAGGATCCCGCGCTCCTGTGTCCCTGGAGCCCCCGTGTCTACCTCGTCCCCCCGTGTGCTCGTCGTCAGCGGCTCCGCAGGACACGGGCACACGATGGCGGGCAAGGCCGTGACCGCGGCACTGCGCGCGCGGCACCCCCTGCTCGACACGTCGCACGTCGACTGCGTCGCCCTCACCAGCAACATCTACAAGCACATCTACCGCTGGGGCTACATCCAGTTGGTCGACAAGCACGTGCTGCTGTGGCGCCGGCTCTACGAGAGCACCAACGAGAAGACGTCCAAGCTCGGCCACGCCCTGACCGTGCTCGGCGGCCGCCGCTTCATCCGCTTCGTAAAGGAGCGCGCGCCCGACGTCGTCCTGTGCACGCACTTCCTTGCGCCCGAGTTGCTGGGACGCGCCATCCGCAAGGGCAAGATCCAAGCCCAGGTGCATGTCGTCATCACTGATCACGACACGCATCGCAACTGGTACTACCCCGAGGTCAGCCGCTACTACGTCGCAAGCGAGTTGATCAAGGCGCGACTCGCCCTCACCTACGGCGTCCCCGAAGAGCGCATCGACGTGACGGGCATCCCGGTGCGAGCGGAGTTCAGCGCGGAGCCCGACCTCGCCGCGGTGCGCGTGCGCTACGGTCTCGATCCGGAGCGGCCCACGGTCCTGTTCTTGTCGGGCGGCTTCCATGCCGGCCCGATGGGTGCCTCCGTCCTTGGCCTCTGGCGTGATCGGCGCGACGTCCAGGTCATCGCCGTCTGCGGCCGCAACGAGCGCCTCCGGCGGCGGATCTCCCGCCTGCCGAGACCGGCGGGCGCCGTCCTCCTGCCGCTGGGCTTCGTGGACGATGTGCGCGATCTCATGGCGGTCGCCGACGTCGTCGTGGCCAAGAGCGGCGGCATGAGCACCTCGGAGTGCATGGCTGCCGGACGTCCGATGCTGATCTCGGGCTCGATCCCGGGCCAGGAGGAGCGCAATGCCGACGCGGTCCTCGAGGCGGGAGCGGGCTACCGCGCCCTCACGCCCGAGGAGATCCGCTACCGCACGACGCAGCTCCTGGACGACGCCGATCTGCGAGCCGGTGTCGCCCGCCGCGCGGGCCTCTTCGGGCGCCCCCGGGCAGCGGCGGACATCGCCGATCGGGTGGCCGCCCTGCTGCCCGTGGAGGAGCCCCCGGCGGGGCCGCGCTTCCACGGCGCCCTCTGACCGGCCGGCCGCGCGCCAGCGGCGATCTTTGGGCCTCTGCACGCGTCGGATCTTGTCCTTGGCACGCGGCCCCCTGCCTGCCGATAGAAGGCCGTGCGAACCTCAGGCGATCCCGACCGCTTCGAGTACCACTTCGAAGTCCCCCTGACAGGGCGCGAACCCATCCTCGGCCAGCTCAAGGCCAGGCTGCGGAGCCGTGCGTCTGGATGGGGGTGGGTCACCCTCACGGGCCCCTCCGGAGGCGGTATCTCGCGGCTTCTCGATGAGGTCGCTACCGCTGCGTCCGAGTCCGGCGAGCCGCCGCTGCTGAGGTTGCAGCCTGCGCCCGGCGTCCGGGCGCCGATGGCCACGCTGCGGCGCGCCCTGCGCGGCCTGTTCCCGCAGGCACCCGGCGTCGCGCTCGAGCGCGCCATCAGCCGGGTCCATCCCCACTCGCGCGATGAAGCCCGCGTCCTCGCGGCGTGGCTCGGAGGACGCGAGCCGCCCGGACGCGAGCAGCCGCTCCACACGACGCTCGTTCGCACCTTCCTCGAGCATCTCGTGCCGACGGGCCCGGTGCTCGTCGACGATCTTCAGCACGTCGACGCCGCGACCCTGGAGGTCTTGCTGCCCTCCGCCCACGGTCAGGGCTTCGGCGTGCTCGCCGGGGCGACCGGGTCGCTGCCCGAGATCCCCGGCTCCCAAGCGTGGCCACTGGAGCCGCTGGGCGAGACGCAGGTCGAGCTACTCCTGCGTCGCTGGCTGCGCAACGCCGCGACCGCAAGGCGCCTGGCACCCATCCTCACCGCGCGCTGTGAGGGCTGGCCCGGCCGCGTCGTCGAAGCCGTGCGCCGTCTCGCGCGGATGGGTTGCCTTGCCGACCGGGGCCGCGGCGTGGCCGTGGCCAAGACGCCTGCGCGCTGGCCCGATGGCAAGCGCAGCGCCGGCGCGGCCATCGACTGGGTTCGCATGCATGACGCGTCCGCGCGCCTGGTACTCGAACTTGCCGCCGTGCAGGGAGCACCCGACGACGTCGACCTCCTGGCCGACGCCGCCGGCGTCACGGCGAGCATGGTGCGCGCGCTCCTGGCCGAGGCTGCCGCCGCTCGAGGTGGGCTTGCGCAGGGCAGGATGTTCGCCACCCGCGCCGCGCGGCATGCCTTTCGGGATCGGCTGCCGGAAGCGCGGCGCGACAACGCACGAGCGTGCTTGGAGGGGGCCTGGGCGCGCCGCGCCACGACCATGGAACTCTCGGACGACGACGTCGTCCGGCGGTTGCATCTCGCGACCCAGGGTGGGGACCGCTACGAGATCCAGGCTGCGTTGGAGCACTGCCTCACGCGCCTCCCGCTGACACGCAAGCCCGACGCATGGCACCTGGACGCTCTCGCCGCGGCGGCCGCGTCCCTGCCTCCGGGCGAGGTCGTCGTCGCCGGGGTCGCGCATCGGCTGTGGCATGCCGGCCGTCGCGACCAAGCGCGCCGCCTGCTGGATGGTGCTGCGTTGACGACCGACCCGAGCGCGGCACACCTGCTCGCCCAGGCGCGGCTGCGTGAGGCGGACGAGGCGCGCGAGATCTTGGCGCAAGGACTGCCCGACCTCGCTCCGAGCGTCGATCCGGTGCAGTTCGACGCCTGGGCCACCCTCGCCCGCCAGAGCCTCGACGCCGGCGACACACCCGCCGCCCGCGAGGCGTGGCGTGCCGCCGGGCGCGTGCGCCCCACGGACGATCTCGAGCGCAGCGCACGCTGGCACGAGGGACTTGCTACGTGCGCCACCAGCGACGGTCGCGCGCGTGCAGCGACGGCACACGGTCGGCGCGCCGTACGCCTTCGCTTGTCGGGAGGCGAAGTCCACACGGCCGGCGGACTGCTGCTCTCGCTCGGCGAACGACTCGTGCGCCAGGGACGCATGTCCGACGCGCTGGAGCCCCTGCGCCGCGCCGCACACATCCTGCACCTGCTGGGGGATGAGGTGGCGAGTGCGGAGGCCAGCTACCTGGGTGGCCGTGTGTACACGTGGCTAAACGACTTCGACCGGGCCGTGGAGCGTCTGCTCGCCGCGCTCGTGGCGGCGGAGCATGGCTCTGCGAACAGGCTGCTGCAGCGCATCCACTTGGCCCTCGCCGCCGCCTGCCGCGGCTGTGGGGATCTCGAGCGCGAGCGACATCACGCCGAGATGGCCGCCGGTCTGGCCACGACCGCACTTGCGCGCGTCCAAGCTGCCGCGGTGCTCGCACGTGCGGACCTGCGTGCCGGCGTGCCCGGGGCCGAGCGCCTCCTGGTGCGCTGCGAGCGCGACCTGCGCAGCGCGGGCTTCGCCGAGGAGGCCGACCGGGCGCGGGCCGCCCTGGTCGACGCCCGCCTCAGGGCAGGTGACAGCGAGCGCGCCCAGGAGATCCTGCCCATCGGCCCCGCCCAGGCCGTCGAGGAACTCGCGGCTGCCCGACTGCACCTCGCTGCCGGCCGCATGGAAGAGGCCTGTGCAGGCTTCGAGCTGCTGGGGGCCGATGGCCGCCTGCCGCCGGATCTCCGCGCCACCTGCTACGCGCACCTGGCGGACGCACTGCGCATGCGCGGGCGTCTGCCTGAGGCGCGCGCGGCTGCCGTGGCTGCGTCCGCTCTCCTGCAGGTCACGCGCCGCAGTCGGGCCGACGATGCGCGCCTGCACGACGTCCTGGCGCGCGTGTTCCGCGACGTGGGCGAGCACGGTCGGGCGGTCGGGCATCGCTCCGCGGCCCGCCGCGGCATGCGCGCCCTCGCCCGAGCCACGGACAACCCGCGCGAGCGCCGCCGCTTGATCCGCAGCTTCTGGCGCCGGGATCCTCGTCCCGGGCGCAACGTCGGCTGATCCGGTCGGGACGATTCAGGCGGATTCGATGCTAGAGTCCCCGCCGGAGGGCATCGGTATGCGCAGCGCGACGGCCGCCATCTTCGGCATCCTGCTGGCGGCCGCCGGCGGCAGCGATGCCTACGCACAGGACCTGGTCGCCCAGGCGCCGCCCCCCGGGATCCAGCCCACGGCGTGGACCACGCCGCCGGTCGCAGCGCTGGCCCAGCCTGGGCGGCTGGTGCGCACGACGCCGCCGCGCACGGCGGGCCGCTACGACATCCGCCGTGGTCCCTTCGCCCCTCGCGGGCCCAGCGAGATCCGCGACGAGTGGATCCTCGCCCAGCCCAAGATGACCTTGCCCGCGGTCTCGCCGGATCCCCTGGCGCAGGGGCGTTGGCAGGTGAAGTTCCACATCGATCGCGGCAGCGACTTCGGCTGGAGCCAGCGCGGTCCCGCCGAGAACCCCGTCGACCGCCGCTTCCTCGTCGACGGTGAGCACCAGACGACCGAGCTGAACCTGCGCTACGGCCTCTTCCCGCAGCTGTCCTTCGGCGTGCGGTTTCCGGTCCACTGGCGCGGCGCAGGCTTCATGGACGGCGCGATCGACTGGTTTCACGAGCTTGGGGAGCCGATCGGCTTCCTCGACAACGGGCGTCCGTCCTTCATCAACGACAGCTACCGCGTCGAGGGGCGGCAGCCCGACGGCACGCCCATCTCGTGGGCGGACGACCGCGGCACGGGATTGGGCAACATCGAGCTCGAGGCGTACTGGAACTTCGTGGCGCCGTGCTGCCGCTCCGACTGGCGCGCCGCGTTCATCGCGCGGCTCGGCCTTCCGACGGGCACCGCGCCCTTCGACACGGGCGGGATCGACATCGGGCTGCAAGTCGTTGCCGCGAAGCAGCTTGCCCCGCGCTGGGACATCTACCTCGGTATCGGAGGCACGTACTTCGGCGACACGACGCAAGACGGGATCGAGTACGAGAGCGTGCGCGCGCACGGGTTCCTCGCCCTCGAGTACGCAGTGGACGCAACGCATAGCGTGATCGTGGAGACGAACGCGGCGAGCCGCCTCGTCACCAACCTCGCGGACTACCCGGGTGTCAGCTGGTACATCAACGTCGCCCTGAAGGTCGCCGTGTCGGAGCGCTTCGAGCTCGAGGTCGGCTTCACCGAGAACCTCGAGGACCAGCAGGGCACGGTGGACTTTGGGGGCTTCGCGGGTTTCACGCTGCAGCTGTGACGGCGGGCGCGTGGATGCGGGGCCGGGCTGCGTCATGACGAGGCTCGCGTGGCAGACCACGCCACGCCTCGCCCCTCCTTGCGCGGCCTCCACCCCACGCACCCGCGTCGGCGTCCGAGGACGGCCGCCGATCCGGATCAGCGACTCAGGAGCCGCTGCAGTGCAGGTTCCAGAATGCGCGGATCCAGGTTGCGCCCTGAGAGGCGCGCCACGATCCGGCCCTCGCCATCGGCCAGCACCAGCGCCGCCTCGCCAACGCGCAAACCCAGCGCGCCGAGCCTCTCGACCGGCAGGGGCGTCGCTCGCGCCAGACCCGCCTCGCCGCAGCGCTTCGCGATCGAAGCCAGCTCCGCTTCGTCGCTCTCCACAGGCACGAGGCGCAGGCCGTAGCGCACCTGGCCTCGGAGGAGGGGCACTACAAGACGGTCGAAGCGCTCCTCTGCGTGGTTCTCGCCCCACTGCTTCAAGACCTCGAGGAACAGACTCTCGCCGAGTTGGAAGTCGTCCGTGATCGCAACCAGGGTCGCCGTCACGTCGTCGCTGACGGCCGCCTCCGACCCGAGGGTCGCGAGCAATGTCGTCAGCCTCGTCCGCTCGACCCAGGCGCGCGTGCCCCGCAACAGCTCGTGATCTTCCGTCTCCTCCGGGACCAGCATGCCCTCGGCGACGGCGAGTGCGCTCCGCGCTGCCTCACGATCCGGCCGCACGCCTTCGATACGTCTGCGCGCGGCTAGCAGCGCTTCCTCGAAGACCCCGAGCCGCACGATGTCCGGGGGCAGCGCTCGGCCGGGCGGATACTGTCCGCGACCCTCGAAGCGCTCCAGCAGGAGGGCCTGGAGCGCGTCGGCGCGCTCGACGTCCCCGTCGCGCAGGGCGAGCTGCAGTCGCCAGGTCCAGGCGATCTGCGTCTCTTCGGCGTACTCGAAGTCCTCGCCCTCGAGCGGCCACGCGTCGAGGCGCGCTCGCAGGCGCCGCTCGTCGTCCTGGACCGCCTCGACCCATGCCAGTGCGGCTTCCGGATCGCCGGGCACCTGCAGGGTCGGCGGAGCGGGGGCAGGCGGCGGCTCCGGGGCCTTCTCGCCACAGGCCGCGAGCAGCAGAACGGCAGCGAGCGCGAGTCCGGCCTTCATGGGCGCATCGTATCGACCGGTCGGCGTTCGACCCACCGCGGCCTCACGCTGGATACGGAGATGGGGGCGCAAGCTCGGCCGGTCGCGCCCTCCTATCTGTTGTACCCTTCCGAGCTTGCGCCTCACGGATGCCGACGGCCGAACGCTCTGGCTCGCCTACGGAATGAACGTCCATCCAGGCGGCGACGCCGCTGCGACGCACGCGGCCATCCACTCGACGGTCCTGCCGCTGCGGGAGCGCCTGGGCGTGAGCGGACCCTTCGGGCTCGCCGTCCGCTGGAGCGCAGCTGGCGTCGCCGATCTCCAGCGTCAGCCGGGCCGGCTCGACGCGCTCGCGGACCTGCTCCGCGAGCGCGACCTGCACGTATTCAGCGGCAATGCGTTCGTCCACGGCGAGTTCCACGGACGGCCTCTCAAGGATGAGGTCTATCGACCCTCGTGGACCGAGGTCGCGCGCGCCGCCTACACGCAGGGCTTCGCACGCGTGCTCTCCAAGCTCCCCTTCGAGGGCGAACGCATCTCGCTCTCGACGTCGCCGCTGGCCTGGAAGGGCTGGGGCGGTGGTGAGGAGGAGCAGCGCGCTTGTGCGCGCAACCTCGTGAGCGTGGCCAAGGGCCTCCTGCACACGTCACGTGAGACGGGCCGGCACATCACGCTCGGCCTCGAGCCGGAGCCGGGCTGCACGCTCGAGACGACGCGAGAGATCCGCGCGTTCTTCGCCGGGCCGCTCGCCGAGGCGCTGGTCGACGCCGAGGAGCTGAAGGCGCACCTCGGCGTCTGCTACGACGTCTGCCACCAGGCGGTGGAGTGGGAGGACGCGGTCGCGAATCTCGCGGCTCTCGTCGCAGACGGCATCCCGATTGCCAAGCTGCAGGCCTCCTGCGCGCTCGAGCTGCCCGATCCGACCGATCCCGCGGGCCGCGCGGCGCTGGCCCGCTTCGACGAGCCGGTCTACCTGCACCAGGTCGGGGCACGCGACGGCGACGGCACGCTGCACGTCGCCCAGGACCTCGGTGAGGTGCTGGACGACCCGGTCTGGCAGGCGCGTGGCCCATGGCGCAGCCACTTCCACGTGCCCGTCTTCCGGCACGAGGCGGTTGCGCCGCTGCGGACGACCCAGCCGGATCTCGAGCACGCCCTGCAAGTCGCCGCGCGCACGGGCCTGACCGATCACATCGAGATCGAGACCTACACCTGGGACGTGCTGCCGGACGAGGAGCGGCGGGCGGGCTCCGGCTTCGACCTCGTCGAGGCGCTCGCCCGGGAGTACGAATGGGTGCTCGGCGTCCTCGCCGGAGAGGGCGTGCGGCCGGAGGGAGCCAAGTGAGCATGCGGGTCACCCTGATCGTGGTGAGCGATCGCGCCGCCTCGGGCGAACGGGCGGACGCCACAGCCGACCTGCTGCGCCCCGCCCTCGAGGCGGCCGGCTTCGAGCTCGCGGCGGTCGAGACCGTGCCGGACGAGCGCGCGGAGATCGCGTCCGCCATCTCCGTCGCCGCCGAGCAGACGCCGCTGGTCCTGACGACCGGGGGGACGGGCTGCGCGCCGCGGGACGTGACGCCCGAGGCCACCCTCGACGCCGTCGACTACGAGATCCCGGGCCTGGGCGAGGAGATGCGCCGGCGCAGCGTCGACCTGACCATCCACGCCCTCGGCAGCAGGGCCCTGGCCGGCGTCGTCAGCGGCGAGGCGCTGGTCCTGAACCTGCCGGGGCGTCCCCAAGGCGCTGTCGAGTGCTTCGGGTTCGTCGCTCCCGTGCTCCCGCACCTGGTCGCGGTGGCGACCGGCCCCGTGTCCGACGAGAGCCACGCTCCGCCCAAGTGATGGGCGGGCCCGTCCCGTCGGTTCTTCGTGCCTGGCGTGCAGCGCTTGGCTGCGCCGCTGCCTCGGCCGGCTGGTAGCGCCCCATTCGTTGCGCCTTGCCACGCAGGAAGGCCGCTCAAACCGGAGGACTGCGCGTTCCATTGAGCCCTCGGGGTGGCGCCGGTACGTTGTGCGGTCCTCATGAGCGAACCTGCCATCCATTCGTGTGCCCATCCCGTGCGGTTCGTCACCGCTGCCTCGCTGTTCGACGGCCATGACGCGGCCATCAACATCATGCGCCGCATCCTGCAGGATTCGGGCGCAGAGGTGATCCACCTCGGCCACAACCGCTCCGTGAACGAGGTCGTCCGCGCCGCCATCGCCGAGGACGCACAGGGCATCGCCATCTCGTCCTACCAGGGCGGCCACAACGAGTACTTCCGCTACATCCTCCAACTCCTGAAGGAGGGGGGCGCCGAGCACATCAAGGTCTTCGGCGGCGGTGGTGGCGTGATCGTGCCCGAGGAGGTCGAGGCGCTCCATGCCGACGGCGTGACGCGCATCTTCACCCCCGAGGACGGCCGCCGCATGGGCCTCCAGGGCATGATCAACAGCATGCTCGAGGCGTGCGACTTCAAGCCGCCGAACGAGATCGATCCCGCCTCCGCTGAGTTGCCGGATGTGGGCGCCGACGACCAGCGCCTGCTCGCCCAGTGCCTCACCGTCGCCGAGGCGGCCGGCTTCGCCGCGACGCCGATGGGTGCTGCGCTGCGCACGGCGGTCGACAAGATCCCGCAGAACGAACGCTCGCCGGTCATCGGTGTCACCGGTACAGGCGGCGCGGGCAAGTCCTCGCTCGTCGACGAGCTGGTCCTGCGCTTCCTCGAGTCATCCGACGATGCGACGGTCGCCGTCATCAGCGTGGATCCGTCCCGGCGCAAGACCGGCGGCGCGCTGCTCGGCGATCGCATCCGCATGAACTCGCTGCCGCACCCGCGCGCCTACATGCGCAGCTTCGCCACGCGCGGAGCACGCGGGGAGCTCTCCGAGGCCACGGAGGACGCCGTCCGCTTCTGCCGCCTCGCCGGCTTCGACTGGATCCTCGTCGAGACGAGCGGCATCGGTCAGGGCGACACCGAGGTCAGCGAGCTCTCCGATCTCTCGCTCTACGTCATGACACCCGAGTACGGGGCCGCCTCGCAGCTCGAGAAGATCGGCATGCTCGACTACGCGGACCTCGTGGCGGTCAACAAGTCCGATCGCCGCGGGGCGGAGGACGCCCTGCGCGACGTGCGCAAGCAGGTGCGCCGCAACCGCAAGCTCTTCGAGGCACCCGAGGAAGACCTGGGCGTCTTCGGCACGGTGGCTGCACGCTTCTGCGACGGCGGCGTAGACGACCTCTTCCGTGCGCTCGCAGCGCGCTGTGCCGCACTCGGTGGCCGTGCGCCGCAGTTCCGGCTGCCGCCGGCGGCTGCCGAGCGAGGCGGCGAGGCGTCGGGCGGCATCATCCCCGCCGACCGCACCAGCTACCTCGCCGAGATCGTGCGCGCGAGCCGCGACTACCGCGCGTGGGCCGACGAGCAGGCGCATCTCGCGCGCGACGTGGCCCATCTCGAAGGCGCTCTCTCCCTGATCGACGACGTCGCCACGCGGCCCGGGATCGAGGCCGCCATCGAGCGGGCGCAGCGCCGCCAGGATCCCCAGGCGCGCGAACTGCTCGCAGGCTGGGCGGCCATGCGCACGAAGTACGCGGGCGACGAGGTCGTCTACGAGGTCCGCGGGCACGCGCTCACAGCGCGCGCGGCCACCACGTCGCTGGCCGGCTCGCGCATCCCCAAGGTGACGCTGCCCGACACCGACGAGCCGGGTGCCGTGCTGCGCTTCCTGCTGCTCGAGAACGTGCCGGGCGAGTTCCCGTACACGGCCGGCGTGTTCCCCTTCAAGCGGGTCGACGAGGATCCCAAGCGACAGTTCGCGGGCGAGGGCACCCCGGCGCGCACCAACAAGCGCTTCCACTACCTCAGC
>JAHEIK010000084.1 GCA_024639415.1 Planctomycetota bacterium | reverse complement strand
GCAGGAACTCGTGACGATCCTCTCGAGCAGCGCCTCGGGCTTCTGCGTGGGGTAGCCCAGCCGCTCCTTGGCCATGTTGTTCAGCGCGGGGATGTCCCACCAATCGGGTGCCTTCTTCGTCTGGCCCTTCATGCGCTGAGATGTCGCCGGAATGCGCGTCGCCTCGAACCACTGCCGGCCGGGTTCCCGGGCATACCAGAGCAGGGTGTCGTGCTTGCGCGGCCAGCGCCGGTGGGAACTGCCCCCCAGCCCGTAGAGCCATACGATCTCGTTGAGGAAGGCGTCGCGTCCGAACAGGCCGTCGAGCATCACCTTCGCGTAGTGCACCGCGTGCCAGTCCAGGTGCACGTACATGCTGCCTGTCGGCGCCAGCAGCTTCCGCAGCGCGCTGCAGCGCGCCTCCAGCCACGCGAGGTAGTCGTCCAGCCCGCCGGTCCAGCGATCGCAGAAGGAGCTGGCGTCGCGGCCCGTGTGGCGCTTGCCCGTGAAGAAGGGCGGATCGAGGTAGACGAGGTCCGCCGCGCCCGGCGCGAGGCTCGCAGCCACGTCGAGGCAGTCACCAAGCAGGAGCTGGCTGCTTGCAGCGGGGGCGGGGCCGGGCGTGCGTACCACGCGCCCAGCATCGACGGGGGCGCCGACAGCCCGCGCTACTTGAAGGGGTTGGGCAGCTTCGGGAGCTTCGGCGGCTTGGGCAGCTTCTTGCGGATCTTGTCCAGGAGGTCGTCCTTGCCCTTGCCGCCCGGCAGCAGGAGCTTCGTGAGGTCGACGTCGGGCTGCACCTGGGGCTCTTCGAGCGTGCCGCGCACGCGCAGCGGCAGCGCATCCTGCCCGATCACCTTGGCCAGGCGCTTGCCTGTGTTGCCCTGCAGCGTGGCGCGGCTCGTCAGGTCGATCGGCCCCGCGAAGAGCACGCGACCCTGCATGTCGATCACGACGCGCTGCCCGGTGAGCTTCGTCTGCTTGACGGTCACGACCTGGTTGGCCACGTCGAACTCCGAGACGAGCGAGTTGAAGTTGATGGCCTTCTGCAGCTCGCTCAGGACGATGCCGACCTCCGGCGCGACGCCGCGCAGCACCGCGATCAGCTTGCCCAGCTGCGAGTCACCGCCACCGCCGAAGAGCGTGGACTGCTTGATCTGCCCCTGCTCCATCGCGATGCGTCCCGTGCCGCGCAGGGCCGCCTTCATGGGTTCGCCGCGCAGCGCCGTCGAGCTGCCTTGGAGGTCGGCGTCGAGACGGCCCGAGAGCACAGCCGCGCTCGCCTTTGCCGGCAGCAGCGCCGGGAGCACGAACGTCAGGTAGCGTCCCAGGCCCTGGGACACGAGCAGGCCGGACGTGTCCACGCCCGCCAGCTTGACGGACGACTTCCAGGGGATGCGCGCTGCGCCGAGCGTGGCTTCACCCGTCACCAGGGCGCTCCCGCCATTCAGCCCGGCTTTGACCTCGAGGGTCAGGGGTGCGGAGGCGTCGGCGCGATCCGTGCGCACCTTCACGCTCTCGACCTTCAAGCCCGAGGTCGTCCACGAGCCCAGCGCCAGATCCGCCTTGGAGAAGAGTGCGCGCGCGTGGTCGCTCGGCGAGCCGGTCAGCCGCAGGCTGCCGGTCAGCCGGCCCTCTCCGCGCAGGTCTTCGTAGCCCTCGCCCAGCAACGCAGCCAGGGTCGGAGCGAGCAGGGCGGCGTCGCCACCCAGGACAGCCTTCAGGTCCACGTCGACGTCGGGCTCGGCCACGAACGTCGAGCCGCTCAGGTCGAGCTGTACGCCGGCCGCCTCAAGCTTCAGCTCACGGGCCTGGTGACGCCCACCTGCCTCCGCCAGCCGGACGTCGGAGCGCAGCGTCACGCGCTTCTCTTCGATCGGTACGAGCGCAGGCCGGGCTCGCAGGTAGAGGTCGTTGATCTGCGTCGTCCCGACCAGATGCTGTCCGCCCGGCTCCGCGACGATGCGCAGGTCGGAGCGCACGCGCCCGCGCACCTCGCCCGTGGGGGCCAGACCGAGGAGCCCGCCGACCCACGGCCGCGCGCGTGCGAGGTCCACGAGCAACTGCAGCTCGGCGTCCTTGAACACCGTCGCCGTCTCGCCGCGCTCGGCCTGCTCACGCAGGCGCGCCTTGGCGCTGCCGTTCAGTCCCATGCCGGAGAGCTCGGAGATCGTGACGACGGCTTCGCCGTTCTTGCGGGTGGAGAGGACCTTGGCCGACAGAGCGCCGGGCGTGCTGCTGGTGCCCCACGACGGCGGGAAGCCGATCCGCGTCCCGTGCAGGTCCATGGAGAGACGCATCTCGTCGGGCGTGCCGCTGCCGCTGCCCACGAGCTGCAGGGTGCCGGCCAGGCGCTCGCCGGGCTTGAGGCCGAGCTTCGGTCCCATGAGGCGGGAGAGGCTCTGCAGGCCCACGCCGAGGGTGAAGTCGCCGTCGACCGCGTAGGCGCCGTCGGGCGCGAGCGTCAGCGTGACGCCGCGCGCCGCGTCCTTCGTCGTCAAGCGGATGATCTGCGCTCCCAACTGCGTGAGCTGGAAGCGCCGGCCGCCGTCCTCGGTCGAGCCCAGACGGAACTGCGCGACGATGCGCGGCTCGCTGTAGCCGTCGGGCGCGAGGTCCGAGGGGCGCAGCGCGAGGTCGGTGATCGTGATCCCGGCCGCCACGTCGCGCGACTCGGCGCCACCGCCTGCCAGGCGCACATCCAGGGTGCCTGCGGCGAGCGGCTGGAGCGCGGGGAAGAGCCCGCGGAGCGAGCCGAGACGGCCGAGGCTCACACGCGCGTCCAGGCGCCCCGCGAAGCGACCTCCGGCGTCGCGCTCGATCCGCAGCGGCTCCTTGACGAGTACCTGCATCAGGTGGCCGCCCTGGAGCGAGCCCCGCGCCACCTGCAGCAGGC
This sequence comes from Planctomycetota bacterium, assembly GCA_024639415.1. Classification (GTDB taxonomy): domain Bacteria; phylum Planctomycetota; class PLA2; order PLA2; family JAEUHO01; genus JAHEIK01. The sequence goes on along the minus strand of JAHEIK010000084.1, from coordinate 8,437 downwards.
CATCCTTGGGGTTGTAGGTGGCGGAGGCCTGCAGCGTGATGTCCGGCTCGCGGAAGGACTCCACCCGACCCTCGACACGGCGGCTGACGCCGACGTTGCCCATGCCGATGCCGATGTCGGCTTCCGTCGTCTGGTTGACGCTGCGCAGCTTGGCGGAGCCCATGATGCGCTGCACCGTAAGGTCGGTCCCATCCGGCGTGCGCGCCGAGACCGCGTCGAAGTGCGTGCTCAGCGTGCCCGCGATCGTGTCGTCACTGTGCAGTGTGCCCTTGCCGTGCAGCTCGACCGTGCCGCGGAGGTTCGTGACGCCGATCGTGTCTTCGGCCATGCGCGCCAGGCGGCTCAGTTGCAGCGGCGGCACTTCGACCTCGAACCGTCCGGCCTGTGCTGCGTCGCGCGTGACGAGCAGCTTCAAGCGCGCGTCCTTGCCGCCTGCGCCGGCGGCCTCCGCCAGCGCCTGCAGGTCGATGTCGGCGGCGCCGTCGGGCTTCATGCTCGCGCTGAACTGGATGTCCCGCAGGGCGTTCTCGGCCTTGCCCGAGGCGTCCAGGGCCTCGACGGTCCCGGCGACCAGGATGATCTCCACGTCGAAGGCGCCGGCCTCCTCCGCCGGTGCTTCGCTCGGCGTCGGCTCCGGCGCGCCGGCGGGCGCCGGGGCACCGCCCAGGTCCTTGGCATTGCTCTCGCCGGCCGCGTTGCGGCGCAGCATCACGTGCGGCTGGACGACCCGGACCCTGGCGCCGACCGTCCCGCCGATCAGGCCGAGCACGTCCACGTCGGCATGGACGCGCGCCACCGTGGCCAGGGGGCCGTCGAAGCCCTCCGGACTGTGGACGGTGAGGTCCTCCAGGTCGATGCCCTTGAACCAGTAGCCCGACGCCGAGCCGATCTCGACGCGGCGGTCCAGGGCACTGCCGATCTTGTCCGCGATCAGGCTGCGTACCGGACCGAGGCCGATCGCCAGCGGTGCGAGCAGCAAGAGGATCAGCAGGATGGCGAACGTCCATCCCAGGCGCCTGCGCCAGCGGCGCTTGCGCGGAGCGGGGGTCGTCGGCGTGGACGCGGCGTCGGGGGCCATGGGTTCCTCCAGTGGGCGCGCATTCTCACGCCGCATGGGGGGGCTGCCAGCCCGGCGTTACGCGTTCCGGTCGATTCGGCGCTCGAGGGCGCGCAGGCCCCACACGGCCGCCGCGCCGATGGCTGCGAACAGCAGCACGAGCGGCCAGTTCGAGCCGACACCGACGTTCACCATCTGGCCCGCAGCGTGGTCCTTCAGGTCGTAGTGGCTCTTCCACGGCCACAGTGCACGCAGCGAGCCCGCCATGAGGCCGGTGAGAGCAGCCATCGTGAGGTCGTGACGCGTGCGCAGCAGTCGGCGCAGGATCGGAACGAAGAGCAGCAGTCCGCACACGATGCCGGCGAGGAAGATGCCAACACGCAGGAAGTCCGGCGCATGCACCGCTCCGGCGATGGCGGTGTACTGGCCGATGACGAGCAGCATGAGCGAGCCGCTGATGCCCGGAAGCAGCATCACGGCAATGGCGAGTGCGCCGCCGTAGAGCAGCATCCACGGCTCCGGCTCCGTGCGCGCGTGCTCGAGGCCCACGGCCCAGAGCACGACGACGCAGGCGATGACCGCAGCGATCCAGCAACCGGCGGTGACCTTCCGGATGCGGTGCCAGGGCTCGCGCAGACTGAAGAGCACGAGGCCCACGAAGAACGCGTAGCAGAGCGGCGCCGTGTCCTCGCGCCGCAGGAGGCCCTTGCTCTCGGGCGGGCCGACGAGGATGCGCGTGCACACGTAGTAGGCCACGCCCACGCCGACGACCAGCGGCACGAGGAAGCGCAGCGCGCTGCCGATGCGGCGTCGGCCGTCGGCGCTGCGTACGTTCAGCGGGAGCCGCAGCACGACCGAGATGGAGTCGATGAGGCGCTCGTACACGCCGACCACCAGGGCGATCGTGCCTCCGGAGACGCCCGGCACCGCGTCGGCGGCACCCATCAGCAAGCCCGCCGAAGTCGCGAGCGGCCAGGGTAGCGGTCGGGGAGGATCGTCGGGGGCGGCGCTCATGGGGCTCTGGTACCACGGGCCGGCCGCTCGGGGGCTTGGATTGACGAACGCGGGAACGGAGCTCGGCGCGCTACACTTGGGCCATGGGCGCATCCGAGCGGCGGCGGGCCGCACGACATCCTGTCGATCTCTCCGGCGAGCTGTTCCTCTCGGACGGCCGGCGTGTGCCCGTGCGCATCAAGAACCTCGGCCGTCTCGGGGCGCTGGTCCAGATCACGGACCTCGAGGAGCCTGTGCTCGAGGGGGAGCGCGCCGTGCTCGACCATCCGCAGGTCGACGAAGACGAGCGCGCGACCGCGCAGCGGGCGCGGACGGCATGTGCCGTGGTCCGGGTCGAACTGGACTTCGAGGCGGAGGGCATCCGCCGCGAGTTGGCCGTGTACTTCGACGGCGGTCCCAGGCCTGAGGGCTACGTGGCCTAGCGGAAGCGGACCCCAGGTCCGTTTCCGCTCCCGTCTCCGTTCCCGTCACCGTTCCCGTTCCCGGCGTGCCCCTGCCCCGTTCCCGTCTCCCGATCTTGTCTGCCCCTGCCCCTGCCCGGTTCTCAGACGGAGAAGAGAAGAGGACGGGCAACGGGGACGAATGACGGGCACGCCGGGAACGGGCACGGGAACGGAGACGGGAACGGGGCCGCAACGCCTACGGCGTTGCGGCACGCAAGTCCACCAGCCGGAACTCCGCCGAGCGCGTGCCGCGCCACTCGTTGATCACGGGCGTGACCGCGAGATCGAGCGGCGCACCCGAGGCCGCCAGGTCGAAGTGGGCCGCCTGGCGGAAGCCCACCACGCGAATCGCCCCACCCTGCTGCTTCAGGGCGAAGGAGAGATGCGACGAGGCGGCGCCCATGAGCTTGGGCTTGCCCGCGACGCTGGCGCCCCGCACGACGACGAGCGGCTCGGGGTTCGCCTGGCCGAAGGGCGCGAGGCGGCGCACGGCGTAGACCGTGTCGAGGTTCCAGTCGTCCGCACACGACTCGATGTCGATCTCTAGCGTCTTCTGCGGCGCGTCGCCTTCCTGCTGGTGCTGGACGGCCGCCTCGAACGCCTCGCGGAACGCGGGGGCGCGCTCGATCGTGATGTCGAGACCGGCCGCCGCCGCGTGGCCGCCGTAGCTCTCGAGGTGCTCGGCCGACGCACCCAGGGCGCTGTGCACGTTGAGCGCGGGCGGCGTGCGACACGACCCGCGCCCACGCCCGCCGTCGAAGCCGATCACCGCAGCCGGACGGTGGTACTTGTCGACCATGCGTGCGGCCACGATGCCGACCACGCCCACATGCCAGCCCTCGCCCCAGAGAACCAGCGCGCTGCGGTCGCGCTCGCCGAGCAGGGTCTGCGCCTGCGCGTCGGCCTGCTTGAGCACGCCCTTCTCGACCTCGCGGCGCGTGCGGTTGGCCTGGTCGAGTTCGTTCGCGAGCTGGCGGCAGCGGGCCGCATCGGTCTCGGTGAGCAGGTTCACCACGAGCTCGGGCTTGCTCAGGCGGCCGGCGGCATTCAGGCGCGGGCCGAGCTTGAAGCCGACGTCCTCCGTCGTGAGCGGCAGGCGACCGAGATCGCTGACCTCGAGCAGCGCCTGGATGCCCGGGTGCGGCGAGCGGCGCAGCGCCGCGAGGCCCGTGGCCACCAGCACGCGGTTCTCGCCGACGAGCGGTACGACGTCGCAGACCGTCGCAAGCGCGACCAAGCCCATGGCGTCGCGCAGGAACGACTTGAGCTCACCCGCGTCCACGCCGCGTCCGCGCAGCCGGTCGGCGACCGCCCAGGCCAGCTTGAAAGCGAGCCCGCAGCCGCACAGGTTGCGCGCGTCCTCGCTGCCCCCCGGCATCTGCGGGTTCACCATGGCGTAGGCGGGTGGTACCTCGCCGCCGGGCAGGTGGTGATCCGTGATGATCACGTCCATGCCCAGTTCGACGGCGTGCTTGATCGGCTCGAGGGCCGTGCTGCCGTTGTCCACCGTGACTGCGACGCGCACCCCGTCTTCCGCGAGACGTTCGATGGCCCGGATGCTCAGTCCGTAGCCGTCCTTCTTGCGGTCGGGGATGGACCACGTGACGTCGCCGCCGGCCAGGCGCAGGAAGCGCACGAGCAGCGCGGTGCCCGTCATGCCGTCCACGTCGTAGTCGCCACAGACCGCGATGCGCTCGCCTGCGCGAAGTGCCCGCGCCAGTCGCTCCGTCGCCCTGTCGAGGTCCGGCAAACCCTCGGGAGGGGAGAGGTCGGCCAACCTCGGGCTCAGGAAACGCCTGGCGCGGGACTCGGTACGGATGCCTCGCAGCCACAGTAGCCGCGCCACCAGCGGCGGCACGGTCAGCAGGCGAGCGAGATCCGGGATCTCTTTCTCCAGCGCGTGCGGTTCGACGGGCCGCAGAAGCCAGCGGGTATCGGGAATGCGCACGGATCCTCCGGCCGCATCCCCGCCACCATGGACCTGCTTGCACGTGCGGTGCACGCGGCAGTCATGTTCCGGCAGACGCGCCCGAAAGCGCGCCCACGCGTCCAGCGGGTAGGATGCCCCCCGCCCTATGGGCGAACACACTAGCCCTGCCCACCGACGGCGTGCGGAGCCCCATGACCAGCAGTTCCAAGCATGTGCGCCGCCTGATCCTCGGCACCGCCGGGCACATCGACCACGGCAAGACCTCCCTCGTGAAGCGCTTGACCGGCACGTGGACCGACACGCTGCCCGAGGAGCGCGAGCGCGGCATGACGATCGACGTCGGCTACGCCGAGTTCGCCCTGCCCGACGGCACCGAGATCGGACTGCTCGACGTGCCGGGTCACGAGCGTCTCGTCCGCACGATGGTGGCGGCTGCGACGGCGATGGATCTCGCCCTGCTCGTCGTTGCGGCCGACGACGGGCCGATGCCGCAGACGCGCGAGCACGTGGAGATCCTCGACGTGCTCGGCGTGGAGCGCCTCGTCGTCGCCCTCACCAAGACCGATCTGGCCGACGAGGAGACGCTCTTCATCGCCGAGGAGGAGATCCGCGAGATGCTGGAGCCCACCGGCATGGCCGGTGCGCAGATCGTGCGCGTCTCCTCCGAGACCGGTGACGGCTTCGACGCCCTGCACGCAGCGCTGCAGGCGACGATCCCGCCACCGCGCGGACACATCGAGGACCCGCACGTCTTCCGCATGCCGGTGCTGCGGCGCTTCCTGGTGCCCGGCCGCGGCGCCGTGCTCACCGGCATTCCCGTGCATGGCAGCATCGCGATCGGCGATCGCGTCGACGTCCTGCCCCAGGGGTGGACCGGCAAGGTGCGCGGCATCCAGGTGCACCACCGTGATGCCGAGCACGCCAGTCGCGGGCACCGCGCCGCGCTCGCCTTGAGTGACGTGCAAGTGGACAAGGTCAAGCGCGGCATGGTCATCGCCGCCGCCGGCGTGCTGCGTCCCGTCCAGCGCCTCGCCGGCGAAGTCCGCATCCTCGGCGGCGTGCGCAAACCGCTCGCCCATGGCGACCGCGTGCGCCTGCACATCGGTGCGGACCAGGCCGTGGTGCGCGTGCACCTGCCCGGTCGCAAGCCGATTCCCGCGGGCGGAACGGACGTGGTCGAACTCGAGTCCACGACGCCGCTCGTCGCCGCCCCGGGCGACAAGATCGTCCTGCGTGCCGAGAACGCGTCCGCCACCCTGGGCGGCGGGTTCGTGATCGAAGTGCTCGATGCGCGCCTCAAGCGCCGCCAGGGGCTGGTCGACGCCCTGCGTGAGCGTGGACGCCACATCGACGACCCCACGGCTCTCGTGCGCGGCTGCCTGCTCGCCTCGGGGGAGCGCGGCATCACGCTCGAGGACATCGTCGCCAAGACGGCGCTGCGGCCCGACGTCCTGCCGGAGCTCGTGGGTGCGCTCGCCGAGGCGCGGGAGGCGTTGCCGGTCGGTCGCAGCGGCCGCTGGATCCTGCAGCCGGCGTTCGACCGCGTCACACGCCGCATCGACGAGGCCGTGCAGAAGCTGCATGAGAAGGACGTGGCTGTGCCTGAGCTCTCGCTGGCCGCCGTCCGCGCGGCGGCCGGCCGCATGGAACCCGTCGTCGTCGAAGAGGCCATCGGCCATCTGGTGAGCAAGGGCCGGCTGGTCAAGACCGCGTCCGGCGGCGTGCACCACAAGGACCACTCCTCGGAGCTCCCGGCCAAGGACCGCGACCGCTGCGAGCGCGTGAGCGCCCTGCTCGCGCGCTGCGCCGGGCGCCCGCCGGCCATCGACGACATCGAGGCGGAGGCCGGGCTCAGCACGCCCGAGACCCTGCGCGCCCTCAAGCTGCTCGAGTCCCGCGGTCGCGCGTTCAAGACCGAGACGCATTGGTTCGACGGGCCGTTCGTCGACGCCGCCAAGAACAGGCTGCGCGCGTTCGCTGCCGAGCACGGCGGGTTCAAGCCTGCGGACGTCCGCGAGATGCTCGACACCACCCGCAAGTGGTTGATCCCCTTCCTCGAAGCGCTCGACAAGAGCGGCTTCTCGCGGCGCGTGGGGGACAAGCGCGTCGTGCGGGATTCGTGAGCGCTGACGCACCGAATCCGTGGAGAACGGTAGGCGAGCGCTACGATGGCGCCATGCGCTCTGTGCTTGCCTCCCTGCTCTTCGCGGCCCTGGTCCTCACGGCCGCCCTCGCCGGCGCTGGACCTGCCGCCGCGGATGACGATCCCGCACCGGACCTGGGCGATCCGCCCGGTGTCCCCGCGGGCGAGCCGCCCGGTGCCCCCGCGGGCGAGCCGCCGGCGGCACCGGAGCCGCCCGCCGACCCCGTGCGGCCCAAGGCGCAGCAGGCCGAAGACAGTGTCATCCTGCACAACGGATCCGTCTGGACGGGCCGCATCATCAAGGAGGACGACAGCGTCATCGTCGTCGAGCACACCTCGGCGTCAGGCGGCGTCGCGCGCTATACGTTCCCGCGTTCGGAGGTCAAGCAGGTCAAGCGCGCGGCGGGCGTCGAGCGCCGCCCCGAAGGCGGCCCGCGGCCCATCCGCGACGAGTGGTTCCTGCTCCGGCGGGGGGGCAGGATCGTCGGCACGCGCCGCCTCGAGCTCTGGAGCGTGAAGTCGAGCGGCAAGCCGGGCTACCGGCTCGAGGAGAAGATCGAGTTCTTCGCGCAGGGGCCGCAGCTTCCGGCCACACGGACGCACCGCATCGAGAAGGTGGATCTGCGCTTCGAGCCGCGCCTGCTGGCGTGGCAGGAGGAAGGCGACGCGGGCGACGGGCCCGACGGCACACGGCGCTACTCGCGTGGGGCTTCCGGTCGCGTGGTCGACGGGGAGTGGCGCGGGTCGATCTTCGGAGCTGGTGACGCACGCACGCTCAAGGTGCGCGTGCCCCAGGGCACGCGCGGACGCCTGGGCTTCCGCGAGCACCTGCTGCGCATCCCGCGGCGCATCCGCCTCCTCGACACCCGCATCATCGATCCCGACCGGGAAGGCATGGTCGCCGTGCGCGCCGGCTTCACCTCCGTGACCGACTCGCCCGGCGGCGAGCGACGGGGGCACGAGTTCCACTGGGAAGAGGGCGGCCGGCGTCTCATCTCGTTCTTCGACGCGGGGCAGAGGGTCATCCGCGAGGAGATCAGCGAGGGCATCGTCGCGCTCCCCGTCAGCGAGGCGCAGGCCGTGGCCGCACGCAGCGGCGGGCGCACCGCAGAGGATGCCGCAAGTCGCGAGGTGAAGCTGGCTGAGGCGGGCATCGCCTTCACGCCGCCGGACACCGTCTGGACGTGGCAGCCGTCCATGGGCTCCCCGACGAACACCGGCTGGCGCACGCTCGGCCGCCTGGACAACCGCGTGCTCCTCGCGGACGCCCGCATCGAGTGGCACCCGCGCGGGACCGCCTCCGAGCGCAGCCCGGCGCAGGTCGAGGCATGGTTGCTGCGGCGGCTGCGCGCGGTCAGCCCGGACCTGCGCATCCTGACCACCCGTGCCGCCGTGCAGGGCGTCGCCTCGAGCTGGCGCATGGAACTGGGCGGGACGCTGAAGAAGGAATCGATCCGCACCATCGCCGTCGTGGTGGACCGGCCAATGGGGCGCGTGGTACTCCTGCTGGCCGGTCCGGCGGGGGCTTGGGGGCAGGTCCGGCCGGCGTTGGAGCGCTTGCTCACCTCGATTCGTCTGCTCTGATCCGACAGCTCCTATCGGGGAGAATGTGGCAACCAAACAGGATCTCGATCTCGCAAAGCGCCTGATGGCAGCGCATGTCCTGGACGAGGACCAGCTGCGGTCGGCGTTCGGCTTCCAGGCCCAGCTCGCGGAGCAGGGCAAGCAGGCCTCGCTCGAGCCGATCCTCTACCACCTCGGGCTGCTCCCGAAGGGCTGCCTCGCCGTGCTCCGTGCACCTCCGCCGCTTGTCGCCCAGCCGTTCGCCGACTACCACCTCGACGGCATTC
>JAHEIK010000471.1 GCA_024639415.1 Planctomycetota bacterium | reverse complement strand
GTCGCGGGCGGCCCCCTGGTCATCGGGATCGAGGTGGGCAGCACCACGCTGCAGATGACGGCGACGGACGCCGTCGCGCGCTTCGCCGCCACGGAGGGTGAAGACCGCGAGACCTTCCGCGCCCAGGTCCTCGAAGCGCTGATCAAGCCGGCCGGCCGCAAGAGCGCCGTGGGCAGCGAGGCTTTCGAGACCGCGGCCCGCTTCGTCCGGGGTGCGGGCCCCGCCTGCCAGAAGTCGCTCGTCCAGCTGAAGCTGCGCGCGCTCGTGGCGCTTTCGGACGACGAGCGGGCCCCCGCCGCCATCCTCTTCCTGAAGCGTCTGCCCGGCACGGGCGGCGCCGAGACGGTGGCCCTGCTCGACGAGGTGATCCTGGACGGCAGCCGGCCGCTGCAGGTACGCATCGCCGCCGGGCGTGCGCGACCGACGGCCGAGTTCTCACCCGAGATCCAGGCCCTGATCAAGGATCCCGCGACGCACCCCTCGCTGGTCGACGCGCTGACGGACTGAACCTGGCCTCAGGGCTTTTCCCCGCGCAGGTAGTGACCGCCGCCGAGCCGGGCGAGAGCTGCCATCAGCGGGCTCTCCTTGCGCCCTAGCACGACGCAGTGCAGCACCGAGCGCGCGGCGTCGAGACGATCGAGCTTGTCCGCGATCACGCGCGGCGGCATGGCGCCCATGTTGTCGCGCCCGTCGCTGACCGTGATCATCGTCACGGGCTCGCGAAACGTTTCCTGCGCCGTCACCTTGGCCTGCACACGCCGTTCGAGGATCTTCAAGCCTGCGTTCAGCGGTGTGTAGACGTCGGTCTTCCGCCCGGGCTTCAGACCCCGGAGGAACTTCACGAGGTCCTCCTTGTTGTCGGGTGAGGCGGGCACCATCTGCCCCTTCTTCCACATGTGGACGGTGTCCGAGAAGAACAGGGCCGCGATGCGGACGTCGCTACCAAGCAGCGCGACCGCCTTCGTTAGTTGCTGCTTGGCGCGGCCGACGCCACCCGAGCCGACAGAGCCGGAGATGTCGACGACGAACACGAGGTCCTTCGCTGTGAGCGGTAGCCCGTAGAAGCGCGGTCGCAGCGAGCGGGTGACGTGCGGCGGCGGCTCGTCCACGCGGCCACCCGAGCTGACGCTGGGCCCGGTGTCCCGCGGCTGCTTGACGAGCCACCTCGCGTGCCAGGCCTTCCAGGCGCGCTCGTCGTAGCCCAGGGCCTGGCCACTGATCGCCTCGAGGGCCTCGGCCGCGGCGGCGCGCACGATCGGGCTCTTGTCCTTCAAGCGCTCGAGAAGCAGCGGGGCCCCGTCGCCCTTGCGCCGGTCGCGGAGGATGAACAGCAGCTCCGCCCGGAAGGCCGCACTCGTCTCGGTGGCGAGGATGCGACGGATCGCCTCGAGCTCGTCCGCTCCGCCCGACAGCACCTCCTGGCGCGCCTGGTCGCGGACCTTGGGATCACGGTCCTCCTGCGACGCCAGGATGACGGGGATCCACGCGTGCTCGTGCGTCATGCGCGCGAGGGCGCGGATCATCAAGCGCCGGACCTCCGTGGATTCGTCGGCCTCGAGCCCCTTGCGCAGCGCCTTCGAGGCGCTCATCTGCTCGATGCGCGTCAGCTGCTTGGCGAAGCGCCCCACGTCGTTGACCGCACGCACCCGCTCTGCGGCGTCGCCGCGCCGCAGCGCACGCTTGAGGTTGGCCAACAGGTTCGCGTTGGTCAGCTCATCGGCGCCACGCGCAGGGCCTGCCAGGCCGAGGGTCAGGAGCAGACAGAGGAGGAGAGACGTCGGTCGCACCGGATCTTGGGAACGCCAGGGCCGGGGGAATGGCGCCATGCTATCTGACGCGCGGAGCGGCGCCGGGGCTGAGGCGCTACTTCACTTCGGCGCCTTGGGCAGGCGATCTTCCGCGGCGCGGAGCCCCACCTGCAGCGTGCGGCGGACGGACGGGTCCAGGTCCTCGACCTTCAGCATCGTCCGCATCTGCTCGATCGCCGCCGTGCCCCCGATGCCCGTGAGTGCCGCAGCCACGCTCTGGCGCCTGCGCGCGTCGCCGCTGTCATACAGCGTCACGAGACGGGGGATGTACTCCTGTGCCGCGTCCCCCATGCGGCCCATCGCCCGGATCGCCGCGGTCTGCACCGTCGGGTCCCGGTCCGCCAGCGAGCGGGCGACCGTCGGCAGGCTCGCCGTGTGCTTGGCGTTGCCCAGGGCCCGCAGCAGGCTCGACTTCGCGAGAGCAGGCCGCGGATTGCGGTCGGCGTCGGCCAGCGCCTGGGAGAGCAGATCCCCGACGCGCGGGTCCGCGGTGTTCAGTCCGGCTACGGCGGTGAGGGCCTGCTCCCCGAAGCTGCCAGCTTCGGCTGACTTCTTGAGCAGGTACTCCGCCGCCTTCGCGTCGCCGATGCGACCGAGGGTGCGCAGTGTCATGGTGCGCACGTCGTCGGACACGCCGTCACGGTCCAGGCCGATCACGGCCTCGGTCACCGCCGACGTGCCGGGGCGCATGACCATGGCCAGCAGCGCGCGCTGGACCTTGCCGGACGCCTCCCGCTGCAGTGCCTCGATCACGATCTCCGCTGCCGCCGCATCCGTGGAGATGTCCAGCGACTGGAGAATGTGCACGTTGACGTCGCTCGGGTTCTTGACGCGCTGCAGGTACTCGACGATCGCGCGGGCCCCCTCGGCACCGCCGCGCTTGCCGATGGCTCGTAGGATGCGGCCGTCCTTGCGGGTGTCGCCCGCGAGGCTGCTCTCGAGTCGGCGCGCGATGGCATCGTCGTCGCCGGCGGGCATCTTCCAGAGCGCTTCGAGCGCAGCGCGCGTGAGGGCCTGATTGGCGTCGACGCCCTCGATCATCTCGAAGAGGTCCTCCACGAACGACGCGTCGTTGAGCTTCGCGAACACGTGCATGGCCTGCAGCCGCTTGCCGGTGCGCAGCTCGTCCAGGATCACGCCACGCAGGTCCGCGGGAATCGGCTCTCCCGCCGGCATGAGGGCGACGACCTTCGCCACGCCCAGCCAGTCGTCGACCGGAACGACGCCCAGCAGGCGCCGCAGCTCCGCCTCACGCGTCTCGGGGTTGGAGTAGTCGATGCCCTCGGGCGTGCGCGCGCCGACGAGATCACCCGGCCCTCCGGTTCCGGCGGCCGTCATCGGGCCGCCGTTCGTGCTGCCCGGCGTGGCGCCGGCGCGCAGGCCGGCACCGTCGCGGGTGTCGCGCCCGCCGAGATCCTCACCTGCCGTCAGGTCGTTGACAGGTCCGTCCGTCTCGCTGCCCTCGTCGCGCAGCGCGATCAGGGCGAGGCAGGCGAGGGCTACGGCCCCCAGCAGGAACAGGCCGAGCTTGGATCCGGACGTCATGACCGTGCCTCTCGAAGGTGTGCAGGCGGAGCGAGTCGCCCCGGGCACCCAATTGGACGCGATCTCCGGGGCAGCATCCCGCAGAAATCCCTGGGGACCCGTGGTCCCCATCGACCGGGCGGCCCCCTGCGGTTGACCCGGCCCCATCGTTTTCCCCTCCGGA
>JAHEIK010000470.1 GCA_024639415.1 Planctomycetota bacterium | reverse complement strand
CGAAACCGGTGAGTTCCACATCGACTTCGAGATCCGCGACCTGCGCTTGGAGGACCCCGCTGTGCGCCGCGCGCTGGGCAAGGAGGGGGCGGCGCTGCTGGACGAGTTCGAGCCGAGCGGTGTCGTCGATGCCGTGGGCCAGGTGACGCGCGGGGCGAACGGGAAGGTGGCGTGGAGCATCGACGTCTTCATCGAGGACGCCGACCTGCGCTACGTGGGCTCCCCGGGCCCGACGGGCAAGCCGGAGGGCTTCCCGTACTGGGTGCGCGACGCGACGGGCCGCATCCGCATCCGACCCGAGGGCGTCGAGTTCGACGAGATCGTGGGCTTCAACCGCGGCGCAGAGGTCACGATCCTGGGTCATGACAGCAAGGGCTGGACCGGCGCAGAGACGGGCCGCATCGCCTTCACCGACGAGGGCACGCGGCTGTGGCTGACGGTCATCGCCACGAACGTTCCGGTCGATGAGCAGCTCAACGCCGCCATCGAAGGCAGCGAGTTCAGCGACATGCTGAAGGACTTCGAGATCCAGGGCGTCATCGACCGCGTCGAGGTCGACTTCCACAAGGAGCCCCGCATCGAGCGAGCCGCGAAGGCGGAGCTGCGCATCACCATCGAAGGCGAGCAGTTCCGCTACCTCCCCTTCCCCCTGCCGCTCGAGGACGTACGCGGCCAGATCACGATGCGCCGCCCCATCTTGGACGACAAGCGCGGCCGCACCTACGCGTTCGACGTCACAGGCTGGGGCGAGGGCGCGCCGGTGCGCGTCGATGCGGAGATCGTCGAACACGAGAAGCGCGGACGCCTGCACGTGCGCGCCGACGGCCTGCCGCTGGCCGGCAGCGTGACCGAGACCGTCCTTACGGCGAAGACGACGTCCAAGGGACTCGGGCCGGTGTGGCGCTGGCTCGAGCCGCGCGGCAAGGCCCGCGTCCACGTCGACATCCCGCTCTCCGAGGACCCCGGTCCGCTGCAGCTCGACGCCGAGCTGCAAGGGGCGAGCATTCGCCTGAACGCACCCAGCGAGGCGCCGCTCGAGATCTCGAAGCTGAAGGGCCGGCTGCGCGTTGCGGATGAAGACATCACGCTCGAGAAGCTGCAGGGCATCGTGGGAGGCGCCGCCGTCGAGCTCGACGGCACGCTGCAGGGCGGCATCGACGGCCTCTGGGGTCTGCAGGCGACGATCGCCCCCCTGCGCTTGACGCCCTCACTCCTGGACTCGCTCGGCGCCCTCACCCCCGGCGGCAAGCTCCTGCCTGGCGGCATGCGCTTCGAGTCGGGCAGCCGCATGGCCCTCGCACTGCGCCTGGAGAAGGAAGCGGGCGCGGACAGCGAACCCTCCATCGCGTTCGTCGCCACCGGCCTCGACACCGTGATCCGTACGTCGGACGGCATCCCGCTCGCACTCTCGGGCGCTTCGCTGGCGGTGGACGACGGAGTCGTCGACGCTCGCGACATCCAGGTCCAGGCCGAGGGCATGACCGCGCGCATTCCGAACGCTCGCATCGTGCCGGGTGAGAAGACCAGCATCAGCGGCCGCTTCGAGTTGGCGCTGGATGACTACGTGCTCTCGCAGGGGTTGCTCGATCTCCTGCCGGACTCGACGGTCGATGTGCTGACGACCTGGACGGACAACCGCCGTCTGCGCAGCCGCTCCTTCATCGTGGACGTGCCCGAGAAGGGGCCCGTCACCCTGCGTGGCGATCTCGCCCTGATCGCGCCGCGTGAGGGCCCGATCGGCGACGCAGCCCGCGGCGGAATCGTCCTCCGGCCGCTCGTACTCCGCGACGAGGGCGAACAGGGGATGGTCCTCGAAGGACTCGTGGAGCTGCAGGGCTTCACCATCGACGTCGGGGTCGAGTTGCAGCACCTGCGGGGCCTGATCGAGCTCGAGCATCTGCGCATCGGAACGCAGAAGGAGGGCCGCGGTCGCATCGAGGGCATCAGCGGACGCATCGCCGGCTTGTCGGTCACGAAGCTCTCGGCACCGGTCGACTTGACGGCCGGCGTACTGCGCATTCCCGCCATCAGCGGCGTGCTGGTGGGCGGCGAGCTCGTGGGCGACTTCGTGATGCACACGTCGGAGCCCGTCGCGTACCAGGGCAACGCCGTGGTGCGCGGCTTCGACGTCGCGAAGCTGCGGGACGATCTCGCGCCGACGGGGCCGGCCTACGCCGGCCGGGGCACGGCCCAGGTCACGTTCCAGAACCGCGGTGGGACCTCGCGTGATCTCACCGCGGCGGGCTTCGTGCGCATCCGCAGCGCACAGCTAGGCGATCTACCCGTCGTCGCCAACGTGTTCGTCCTCACCGACAGCATGCTCGGCGTGCAGCAGCGACCGCAGTTCGAGCGCGCCGACGTAGAGTTCAAGCTGGAGAAGGAGATCTTCACCTTCGACCGCATCGACCTCGCCGGCCCGCTGTTCGAGATGCCGGGCACCGGCACGCTCGACCTGAACGGCATCGTGGACCTGCGCTTCACGCCGGACTTCATCAAGGGCATGCTCGTGCCGGGTGTGATGCAGGTGCCCGGCGTCGGAGAGGTGCTGCGCGCCCTGTTGCGCGAAGAAGTGCTGTACGCCGTCCGGGTGCACGGCGATCTGGGCTCGACGAAGACGGACGTCGTGCCGTTGCCGCTCTTTGGCTACGAGCGCGGGAGCGACTTCGAGGGCACCGGCTCGCGGACGTTGCCTAGAAGGCGGTTGCCGGGGTGGTTCCGGTAGTTCATCCGACCCGAGCACGCTCGGGCCGAGGGCAAGGCTGGGCCCATCCGCACGGTTACGCCCCACGCCGCGCGCACGCTGGCTTGGGCGGCCAGCGGCAGTTCCGCACTCCCGTGCGGACTGTTCGTCATCGCGCGCGGCGCTGCCGCGTCCGCGATTCCGGCAAGGAGGGGCTACGCGCCCCTCCTTCCAATCCTCCTCGCCCCTACGCGAGTGCTGACGACGGCCGATCGTGGCCCATGGTCACGCGTTCCGTCGCATCCGCATGCAAGCACCGCTGGCGTGGTGGGCGGGCTAGGATCTCCCCATGCGCTCTTGGTTCTGCCTGTTCCTGCTCACCATCGCTCTTCCGGCTCTCGCTCTCGCGAACGATGCGCCGCCGGAGCGGCCGGACTCGCTGCCGGTGTTCCGCGCTGTGCTCGATGGCAATCCGCGCCTGGTGGTGATCCCGCTGCACCGCGACATGCTGCTGGCCTACGACACGGGCAGTTGCACGCTGCACAAGGCATGGACGGGCAGCGTGGGGCTCCGAGAAGGCCGCTCGAGCGCCGAGGGACCGGTCTACCTGCTGGACCGCAGCGCAGGCGCCTGGTTCACGGGCGACGGGGTGCGGGCGAAGCGCCTCACGCCGCGCTTCCTCGGCTATCGCCTCCGGGCAGGGCGCGTGATGCTCGCCTACGAGCTGGTGCTGGACGGCGAGACCTACTTCGTCGAGGAGTACCCCAGCTACACGCAGGGAGCGGCGGGTGCGCCGCAACTCCTGCGGCGCTTCAAGTTCTAGCCCAAGCCCCCCGCG
>JAHEIK010000083.1:8956-11329 GCA_024639415.1 Planctomycetota bacterium | reverse complement strand
TGGACGAGAGCACGCGCGCGCGGATCTTCGAGCCCTTCTACACGTCCAAGGGTGTCGGCAAGGGAACCGGGCTCGGGCTGGCTACGATCTACGGGATCGTGCGGCAGAGCGGCGGGACCATCGACGTCGAGAGTGCCGTCGGCAGCGGCGCCACCTTCCGGGTGTTCCTCCCGACCGTCGACGTACCAGCGGATCCGCTCCCCGAGGTGGAGCCTCGTCGCACCGCCGCCCCCGGCAGCGAGGTCGTGCTCGTCGTGGAAGACGATGCGTCGGTCGCGGGCATCGTGCGCAGCACGCTCGACGCGCACGGCTACCACGTCCTCTACGCGGAGAACGGACGCCGCGCGCTGGAGGTCGTCGAGAAGCACGACGGCCCTCTGCACTTGCTGTTCACCGACGTAGTGATGCCGGAGATGGGCGGCGTGCAGTTGGCCGCGCAACTGACGGCGGCGCGTCCCGATCTGCGCGTGCTCTACAGCTCCGGGTACACGGACAGCGCACTCATGCGGCGCGGGGCGCTGGTGGAAGGCGTCAACTTGCTGCAGAAGCCCTTCTCCCCCACGGATCTGGCGCTGCGCGTGCGCAAGACGCTCGACGCGCCCCCCGGCCGCAGGTAGCGCATGTATCCTCTGTCGTGGAGGTCTTCCATGCTGGAGAAGCCGGGGTACGAAGTCGTCGCCGCAGCGGCCAACACCTTCGAAGCGCAGTTTCTGGCCGGCGCGCTGCAGGACGAGGGCATCCCGACGCACGTCGACGAGGACCACTTGGCCGACGAGTTCGCGATGAGCCAGAAGATGATGGGCCTGCAGAAGGTGCGTGTGATGGTCCCCAAGGACCGGCTCGACGACGCGCGCGCGATCATCGCGGCGCTGCCCGACCGCGAGCCCGCCGACGGCGACAGCGTGCCGTGGGAGCAGCCCGGCGGCGAGAGCGACGAGGCGCCACCAGCGCGCGCCCCCACGGCCGGCCGGGGCGCCTACCTGTTCTGGATGGTGCTCTTCGCGGGTGCGGCGATCGTGATGACCTTCCTGTATCTGCAGGAACGCGCCATCAACTTGAATGCGACGGGGTCCGACGGCGTGTTCACGTGGGGCTGGGTAGACGGGAAGCTCGTCTCTCGCTGGAACGACGGCGGCGCCCTGGCCTCGATCGCACATGACGCCGACGCGGATGGCTACGCGGAGCAGACAGAGCACTTCGACAGACAGGGACGCAAGACGACAATCTGGCTGGACGAGAACGAGGACGGGACCTCGGAGCGCAGCTTCCATTTCGTGCCCGCCAATACCAAGTGGGCCTATTGCGCTTGGGATGACGACGAGGACTCGCATCCCGAGACCATCGTCTACCCCACCGCCGGTGGACGATTCTGGCGTTGGATCGACGAGGACAAGGACGGCTACTGGGAAGTGCGCGAGCTCGTGAAGGAGGACGACGGCACGGTCTTGATGCGCCACGAAGACGCGGGCGAAGAGGGTTTCCGCCGGACGAAGTAGACGGGCCCCGGCGCACCCCCAGATGACGCTGCGCGTCACCTGGGCCCCGCGCCGATCCCCTGGGCAACTCGAACGCATGTGCGCGCTCGCCAGCTCGCGCGCTGGCTCGAACGCCCCAACGGCCCCTACAGCGCCCCGACCTTCGAGCGGTTCCAATCATCGTCGGCGTGGCGGATGGAGAGCGGAGTGCCGATGAGGAGGACGTGGCGTGGTCTTCCCACGCGAGTCCGACGAAGCGGTAGCCCGGCTCCAGCCCGCCGCGCCGACCGGAGGACGTGGCGTGGTCTGCCCACGCAGATCCGACGAAGCGGTGCTCCCGCCCCCAGCCCGACGCGCCGACCCTACGGACCTTGGACCTCGATGCCGCGCTCGCGCATGGAAGCGAGGAGCTTGCGGTCGGTCGGCGCGCGCTTCAGCAGCACCTCACCCTCGCCCAGACGCCGGATCACGAGTGCGTTCATCTCAGGGAAGTTGAGGATGCGCTCCAGCGCGACCTCGTCGGCAGTCTTGAGCACCACGCCCTTCTCGAGCGTCGCGAACGTGACGGCGCCAGCCCACGAGTTGATCGAGTAGATGACGTTCTGCGGCACTTCGCCACGGGCGCGGGCCTGCAGGAAGGTGAGGAACTCCTCGACGGATCGCCCCGCCCCCACGGCAGCCTCGATCGACTCCTTGGTGAGGCGGAAGTGGACGACGTCCTCGGTCTTCACGCGCTGCGCGTAGCCGTCGAGCGTGTGGATCACGTCGCTGACGTCCCCCTCGGGCAACACAAGGATCTCGAAGTCCGGGTTGACGAGCATCGGCTCGAGCCCCGTGTCGAGGTCGGATACCTCAGCTCCCAGAACACGCGCGCCCACCGGCGACAGGCGCCAGGCGA
>JAHEIK010000083.1:0-8946 GCA_024639415.1 Planctomycetota bacterium | reverse complement strand
GATCGTGTCCTCGCGCACGGCGGCCTCGAGGAAGCCCAGGACGTACATGCGCCGCAGCCAGTGCGAGTCCAGTTCATCGAGCAGATCGGCGGGCGTCTCACGTCCCGAGAAGTAGGCCGAGAAGAACCGGTCGCGGTGGCGATCCTCGATGCCGCGCTCGTCCAGCGTGGCGAGGTATCGGTGGCGACAGAGGGTCGCCAAGGAGCGATCATGGAACCAGCGCTCCGGCTGCTCGCGCAGCACGTCGGCCACGAGCTTGCGCAGCTCGTGCTGGTGCAGGCTGCGTCCCCGCGGTCCCGCCTGCTCGATGGCCAGGCGGTACAGCTCGCGCACCTTCTCTTCGAGCGGGAGCAGCAGGAACTTCTCGGCCTCCGGCTGAAGCTCGAGGAAGCCCTCGTCGTCGGTGCCGATCAGCGTCAGATGCTCGGCCGCGCCGAACACCTCGGACCAGATCTCGGCCTTCCCGGCGAGGAAGCTGTCGCGGAAGATGAAGCCGTCCTGGATCTTGCGGCGACCGGCCTTGTAGACCTCGCCCGTACGGCTCACACGCACGGGGTTGCGCCGCACGTGCTCGAGGAAGGCGCACAGGTCCGCGACGAGATCGCAGCCCGGCTTGAGGATCTCCGCCCCGCCCAGGTCCTCGGGCGCCGCGCGCACGAGCCAGTCCTCGATCACCTCATCGAAGACCACCAGGGCCTCGTCGTCGCACGCGATGCCGTACTGACTCAGGGAGAGGCGTGCGACCGTGCCGACGCCTGCGGACTCCAGCGCCTGGGCCCAGCCCTTGCGGTCCCAGGTGTACTCCTTCAGGACGCGACGACGCGACCAGTCGGCACGCGTAACGAACCCCGCATGGCGGGCCATGACGTACTCGGCGACCTTGCTCTGCTCCTCATCGAGCCGCCCGAGCAGTGCGGGCGAGCCCTCGCTGCCGAGGATGGTCGCTGCATCCTGCGGACCGGCGGCCGGCGACAGGGAGCTGAACGTCTGGCGTAGCTTCTCGCGCTCGGTGGCCGTGATGGCCGCGGCGTGCTGGGCAAGCGACATCACGCTGCCGATGGTGCGTGTCTCTTCGCGGAAGAGGCTCGTCAACGTCGAGCCCAGCTCTTCCGGCACCGTGTAGACCACGCGGCCCGCGCCGTTGGACGCGGCGGCAGCCATGCTCTTGTCGGCGACCTCGGCGAGGAAGCCGCGGCGGAAGAGTGCCTTCAGGCCGGCTTCGGCTTCGTGGAACTCGAGGTGGACGCCCTCCTCACCGGGCAAGCGCTGGAAGAGCCCCGGCAGATCGGACGCGAAGCTGTCGCGCCGCAGCAACAGCAGCAGGACGTCGAGGACCTTGCGGGTGAGCGTGCGGACACGGCGGTAGACCGTGCCCTCTTCGGACATCAGGCGCTCGAGGTCCTGCACGAGGTCGCGCTTGGTGCCGTTGACCTGCTCGGTTCCGTTCCAGAACGTCATCACGTCGCGCAGTTCGGCGACGCGGAGGTGCTGGAGGTGCTTGCGCAGCGCGATGCCGCGGGCCTTGCGCCCGTTGCTCGCTCGCTTCCTCGCAGCACTCTTCTTGGGAGCCGTCGCGTTCGACGCCTTCTTCCTGGCCGCAGCGTCGCCCGTCATGCGTCGCTCCCGTCACGCGTAGCGGTCACCTCGTGGCAGGCGCGGATGACGCTCGCAGCATTCATGATCTCGTATGCGTAGCCCTGCTCCGTGAGGAAGAGCTGCCGGTGCTGGGCGAAGTCCTGCTCCGTCGATTCGTCGGAGACCAGGGTGTAGAAGCGCGCACCGCGGCCATCGGCCTTGGGACGCAGCACGCGGCCGAGACGCTGGGCCTCCTCCTGCCGCGAGCCGAACGTTCCGGAGAGCTGGATGATCACGCGCGCTTCGGGCAGGTCGACGGCGAAGTTGCCGACCTTGCTCACGATCAGCACGGGATCCTCGCCCGAGCTGAACTTGCCGTAGAGCTCGATGCGCTCGTCCTTGGGCGTCTTGCCCGTGATCAGCGGTGCACCGATGCGCTCCGCGACCTTGTCCAGCTGATCGAGGTACTGCCCGATCACCAGCACGAGGTCGCCGCGGTGGGCGTGCAGCAACGACTCGAGCACCTCGAGCTTGGCCGGATTCTCGGCGCCGAGCCGGAACTGCTGCCGCTGGTCGGCCAGCACGTAGCGCTTGCGCAGCTCACCCTCCATCGGCACGCGTACCTCGCGGCAGCGCGCCTCGGCGATCCAGCCCTTGCGCTCGAGCACCTTCCACGGCACGTCGAAGCGCTTGGGGCCGATGAGCGTGAACACGTCGTCCTCGTGGCCGTCCTCGCGCACGAGGGTGGCTGTGAGGCCCAGACGCCGGGTGGCCTGGATGTCGGCTGTAGCCCGGAAGACGGGCGCGGGCAGCATGTGCACCTCGTCGTAGATGATGAGGCCCCAGTCATTACGACTGAAGAGGTCGAAGTGCACGAACGGCTCGGTCTTGCGCCGGCGGTAGGTCAGGATCTGGTACGTGCTGATCGTGACCGGGCGGACTTCCTTGACGACGCCCGTGTACTCGCCGATGTCGTCCTCGGTGAGCTCGGTCTTGTCGAGCAGCTCGCGGCGCCACTGGTTCACGGCAGTGTGGTTCGTCGTGAGGATGAGCGTCTTGCGCCCGATGCGCGCCATGGCGCCGATGCCGACGATGGTCTTGCCCGCTCCGCAGGGGAGCACGATGACGCCGCTGCCGCCCTGGGCGGAGCCGCCGCGGTGGAAGACCTCGACGGCGTCGTGCTGGTAGTCCCGCAGACCGAAGTCGGCCCCGCTGGGCAGGGCGCCGCGAAGCGCGACCTCGAGCGGCCCGCCGTCGACGTAGCCGGCGAGGTCCTCCACCGGCCAGCCCAGCTTGATGAGGGCTCGCTTGATCTCGCCGCGGTTCTCGGCAGCCACGGGCAGGTTGCCGTTGAGCCGCTCCCCAACGAGGTCGCGGGTCAGCGCGGCGTGCGCCACCTGGTCCAGTAGCGTCTCGTCGCTCGCACTGAGGAACAACTCGCCACTCTCGGCCTTCTCCAGGCGGAGCCGGCCGTAGCGGGCGTGGAGGTCCTCGATGTCGCGGATGACGTTGCCGGGCACCTCGAAGCGGCTGTGGCCCTTCAGCGCCTCCACCATGGCCTCCGCCGTGACGCCCGCGGCGGCGGCGTTCCAGACGGAGAGGGGCGTGAGGCGGTAGGTGTGGACGTGCTCGGGGCTCTTGACCAACTCGCAGAAGGGCGCGATGGCGTCACGGGCAGCGGCGTAGTTCTCGCCGCCCACCTCCAAGAGGAGGCTCCGGTCGCTCTGCACGATGAGAGGGCGATCGGACCGGTAGCTCATGCGTCTCCTGGCTCCCCACCCTCGCGAGGCGCCCGCCCCGAAGAATGGCCTTGGGGGCCGTTTCGTCTGTGCTGAGAAAAGCTGGCTAGAAGCCATCGAGGTTAGAGACGGAGGGAGCCCGGTCAAGCAAAGGCTGCCCCACCGGGACTGCGGTCTCACCTGGAGCAGAGATGGGTTGACAGACCGCCGGATCGGGCTGGGGCCCCCCGGGCAGTACGTCCGCAACCCGCCCAGGAGCCCACGGATGCGGCTTGGAGCCGGCTTGCTTGACACTGCTTCTGGGCCCTCGGACAATGCCGCGCCCACCTACGAAAGGGCAGGAAACCGCATGATTCTGGGCAAGATCTGGCGAAGCATCAAAGCGCAGTTCAACAAGCTTGCGAACTTCTTCTGGACGGCCGATCCCATCGCCCAGATGCAGTACGAGTACGACCTGGCGGTCGATCAACTCAAGGAGGGTCGCGAGGGTCTCGAGCAGTACCGCGCCCTCGTCGAGCGGGTGACCCGGCAGGTCGCCAAGACCAAGAAGCACGAGACGCAGCTTGCCGCCAAGATCAAGGCCTACCTCAAGGCCGGCGACCGGGCCACAGCCGCCAACTTCGCCCTCGAGCTCAAGAAGACCCGCGACGAGCTGGCCGAGAACGAGGGTCAGCTCCAGATGCACGAGAAGGCCTACGAGAACAACCTGCGCAAGATCAAGAGCGCGGGCGGCAAGCTCCGGAAGGTGCGCGAAAAGATTCAGAAGTACGACGCCGAGCTCAAGATGAGCCGGGCCGAAGCGGAGCTGGCCAAGCTCTCCGAGAGCTTCAACTTCGACGTCACGACCGACTTCGGCCAGATCGAAGAGGTCATCAACGACAAGATAAGCCTCAACCGCGCCAAGGCCCGCGTCGCCGCCGACATGTCCGGCGAAGGCATCGAGGACATCGAGAAGGAAGAGGCCATGGAGCAGGCCATGGCCGAGGACGCCCTGCGGGAGTTCGAGGTCGACCTGGGTCTCGTGACCCCGGAGACCGCCGAGATCACCGAGACGCCCAAGTCCCTGGGCCGTGAGACCACCGAGGAGACGGGCGGCTAGGAGCAGACGCGAGGCCTCCGGCGAGCCGCGAGCCCAGCCCTCGCGTCCCGCGACCACGTTCCGCCAGTTCCCTCCCGCGATCCCATGCGGGAGCCTCCGAGGAGCCGCCCTTGAGCGCCGACGCACCGAACCCGCCGCCGTCCGAGAAGCCCACGGGCACGAAGCCTGACGCCGCCCCGGAGCAGGCCCCGCAGGAGGTCCTCGACCGGGCGAGTACGCCGGAGCCGGTGCCCACGGAGACCTCGCGCTTGCCCGCGTCCTACCCGGACTGGGCGCATCAACTGGCGGCGCGCTACTTCGCCGGTACGACGTCGGTGTTCGTGCTGCACGGCAACGTGAGCGACCTCGTGCCGGCCCACGACGATGGCGAAGGCGCCTACGTGAGCCTGCCCGACTTCCTGGCGACGCGCCTCTTCGGCTCCTACGACGTGGTCCTGTCCTACGACCTGGGCCGCGGCCTGCGCCCTGTGGCCGGTACCGACAAGGCCCGCCTGCACAAGATGCTGCAGTTCACCGAGGTCATGGGCGAGCCATCGCGCTGGCCACGGACGCCCGACAAGGCCCTGAGCCTGCTCGACCTCTACCTCAACCGCATGCTGCTGACGGACCCGGACGACGAGGAGCGTGAGAAGCGCGCCCGGCCCCTGAGTCTGGCCGTCCTGATCGAGCACGCGCAGTTCGTCCTCCCGGCAGCCGACATCACGGCCCTGGCCACCGTGCATGGCCCGCGTCTCGTCCGCATGCTCGGCTGGTCGAAGAACCCCTACCTGAAGCGGCGCAACATCGCCTTCTGCCTGATCGCCAACCAACTCAGCGAAGTCAGCACGCGGCTCATCCAGGCGCCCTACGTCTCCTCGATCGAGATCCCCATGCCGTCCACCGAGGAACGGGAGCGCTTCGCGACCTGGGCCACGCGCGAGGGCGACTTCAAGAAGTACAGCGACTTCACCGCGGAGGGGCTGGCGGCGCTCTCCAACGGCCTGAGCCTGGCCGACCTCGACATCGTGCTTGCCCAGGCGCGCACCGGTGGGCGCCGTATCGACGACGAGCAGTTCCGCATGCTCAAGAAGGAGCTCATCGAACGCCAGTGCCACGGCCTGCTCGAGTTCTTCGAGCCGAGCCACAGCCTCGACATGGTGGTCGGCCACGTGGCGGGCAAGGAGCGCCTGCGCGGCGACGCCGCCCTCATGACGAGCGGCCGCCTCGAGTACGCCCCCATGGGCTACCTGATCTGCGGACCGGTCGGCACGGGCAAGACCTTCCTCGCCGAGTGCTACGCCGGCTCGATCGGCATCCCCTGCGTGAAGCTGCGCAACTTCCGCTCGAAGTACGTAGGCGAGACCGAAGGCAACCTCGAGCACGTGCTCACCGTGTTGCGCTCGCTGGGGCCGGTCGTCGTCATCATCGACGAAGCGGACGCCGCGCTGGGCACGCGCGAGGCCTCGGGCGACTCGGGCACGAGCGCACGCGTCTTCTCGATGATCGCGAGCCAGATGGGCGACACCCGCTATCGCGGCAAGATCCTGTGGATGCTGCTCACCAGCCGCCCCGACAGGCTACCGGTCGACCTCAAGCGCCAGGGCCGGGCCGAGGTCCACATCCCGCTCTTCTATCCCGCGACGGAGCAGGAGTTCCGCGACATGTTCCGCGTCATGGCGCGCAAGAACAAGATCGACATGCACGAGTCGGCCTTCGCGCACCTCCAGGTGGACGACCGCAAGCTGTCGGGCTCGGACATCGAGAGCGTCGTCCTCGCAGCGAACTTGCGGGCCCTGCGCGAGGAGCGGCCGAGCGTCACCCGCGAAGACCTCGACGCGGCATTGACCGACTTCGTGCCCTCAGCCCAGGGGCTGGAGCGCGAGGCCCAGGAGCTGGCGGCGGTGCTCGAGTGCACCCAGCTGAGCTTCCTTCCCGATGAGTGGCGGAAGAAGGTGGCCAAGCCCAACGGGCGGGTCGCCATCCACGAGCGCTTCGTGGCGATCCGCCAGATCCTCGAAGACTGAACCAGGAACGAACCGGAGAGACCCATGGGCACACGCACGAGCTGGCTGGACGACGAAGGCGACATCGTCATCGATGACATGGCGAAGAAGCTGGAGTCCTTCGTCCAGGCCATGGCCGACGGCGTCGTGAGCGGCGACGAGGTCGAGGAGCAGGAGTCGCGTGTCGCGGCGCTCATGAAGGAAATCGAGCCCACGCTCGACGACGAGACGCACAGGAAGGTCACGCAGCTCCTGTGTGAGCTTACTGCGCTTGATATCATGCAGGTGCTTCACACCGCACAGGAGGCGCGCACCAAGACGACCTGGCGTCCGTAGCACGTCAGGCAACGCGCTCGGGTGGGCGCTCGGGTGGGCGCTCGGGTGGGCGCTCGGGTGGGCGCTCGGGGTGGAGTTGGGTAGCGACGCCACCTGGTGAAACCGACGCCAGGTGGATGACGAAGACGGAGAGAGACCAAGATGGCGACTGCCGGCAAACCGAAGATTCCTTTCTACCTCGTTCTCGCTGTGGTCGTGATCGGCCTGGTGGTGTTCGCGGTCTCCAACAGCGACGTCTTCGCCCCCGAGGGGGGCGACGGCGGCGGTGACATCGATCCAGGCAAGGTCGGCGGCGGCAAGTTCGAAGCCCCGGACGCCAGCGGCGTAACCACCGTCAAGGAGTACGAGTTCGTGCCCGCGACGACCCTGCCGCCGGTGAAGGGCACGTCCGCCTACAAGCCCCTCGCCGAGACCGACAACACCGTCCGCTTCGCACTCAACGTGTGGGCCGGCTGGGGGCCGATCATCCACGCCAACGACGGCTTCAAGCCGGGCAAGGTCTGGCGCACGCCCGACGGCAAGCCCTTCAAGCTCGAGTTGGTCCTCATGGACGACCCGGTCAACATGCGCGACGCCTACGCAGGCGGCGACGTCCACATCGGCTGGGCCACGCTGGACATGGTTCCGCTGTTCATGGAGGGCTTCGTGGGCCGCAACGGCGAGCCCAAGGACAGCCGCATCATGCCGCGCATCTTCCAGCAGGTGGACTGGAGCAACGGCGGCGACGGCATGGTCGTCCGCGGCGACATCAAGACCATCCGCGATCTGCGCGGCAAGAAGATCGTGCTGGCCCAGAACAGCCCGTCGCATTACTTCGCGCTGAACATGCTCGTCTCGGGCGGCCTGCAGCCCTCCGAGGTGCAGTGGACGTTCACGAACGACGCGTTCCAGGCAGCGGCCGCATTCAACAGCGACAAGAGCATCTCGTGCGCCGTCACCTGGGCGCCGGACATCTACAATCTGTCGGACGTGCCCGGCAACCGCATGCTCGTCAACACGCTGACGGCCAACAAGCTGATCGCCGACGTCTGGTTCGCGCGCGCCGACTTCGCCAAGGACCACCCGGGCATCTGCGAGTCGCTCGTACGCGGCATCTTCGATGCCATGGTGGAACTGAAGGAAGACGCCGCCAAGCAGAGCCTCAGCAAGCACATGGCTTCGGGCTACAACCTGCCCGCCAGCGAGGCACTCGCCATGCTGGCCGACGCGCACAGCACCAACTGGGCCGAGAACTACCAGTTCTTCGTCAACCAGAACAATGCCGCCAACTTCGAGCGCGTCTGGAACCAGGCGTACTACCTCTACCGCCGCATCGGGGCCATCAAGCACTCGCCGGTCTCGTTCCAGAAGGTCATGGACTTCTCGATCATCAAGAAGCTGGCCAAGGAGCCGAAGTACTCCACACAGCGCGACGAGTACAAGACGAGCTTCACGCCCAAGACCGTGCGCGAGATCAAGGCCGAGTCCGACGAGATCCTCACGAACACCGTAGTCATCCACTTCTACCCCAACAGCTGGGACCTGTGGCGCAAGGTGACCGAAGAGTCGGGCGGCAAGTCCATCGAGCGCTTGTACGACCCCAACGTCGACAACATCCTCGAGGAGATCGCCAAGCTCGTCGGTTCCTTCGGCCTCGCGCAGGTGATCATCGAGGGACACACGGACTCCTCGCGCAAGGGGCAGGTATCCGCCACCCTCGTCAAGGAGCTGGCACGCAACCGAGCCAACGCCGTGAAGGAGGCGCTGGTCGAGAAGTTCAAGCTCGACCCGAACCAGTTCGCGGTCGACGGCGTCGGCTGGGGGCGCCCGGCGGATCCCCAGGATCCCCACAACCACGCCAAGAACCGCCGCGTGGAGATCAAGGTCTACGCCGCTGAAGGCGACTAGTCCCGGTGAGCGAAGCACCCGACAAGCCCGCGCCCGAGGCTCCGGCGTCTGACGCGGAGGCTGCCCGAGAGCCTCCGCGCATCCCGGCGATGGCGCGCCTGTTCTCGTTGCGCCGTCCGCTGCCGCGCTGGCAGGCGCTCATCGCCGGCACGCTCTTCCTGCTGCTCGTCTGGGGCCTCTGGACACTCGCCACATCGGGCGACACGCCCGAGGAGCGCATGATCAGCCCGACACTGCTGTCGAGCCCGAGCGAGACGGTCGACAGCTTCCGCGAGCTGTGGTTCGACCGCGCGTTGACGCGCAACACCTTCACCACCCTCCGCCGCGT
>JAHEIK010000082.1 GCA_024639415.1 Planctomycetota bacterium | reverse complement strand
CGCCGCCCGCTCCAGCGCAGCGCGGGCACCGGCGGCGAGCATGCCGCGATCATCCGCGCGCAAGGCGGCGCCCAGCAGCGCCAGCGGAAACGCGTCCTGGTACCAATCCATGAATGGCGGTGCGAGCAAGCGGCCGATGGCGCCCGCGTCGTCGCCGCGCCGCAGGCGCACCAGCGCGTGCGCCCAGGCACCGACCAGGCCCCCTCCGCGATCGACCCGGCCCACACGCCTTCCGGCATCCTCCAGATCGCCTGCGCGCAGCGCCTGCACCACGTAGGGCAGGCCGTCCATGCCGTCGGGTCCAGGCGCCGGCGGTGCGGGTGGGATCGCCTTGACGGCGGCGATGCGCGCCAAGCGCCGGATGGCTTCCGGCGGCTGTGCGCCGGGACGCTCGAGTGCCTTGAGCAGCTGCGTGATATCGCGGTCGCGCAGGAAGCGCGCCTGCTGGTCGGCCGGCACGGGATCCGCCTCCGCGGTGCCGCCACCGAGGGCGCAGCACGCAAGCAGCAGAGCGACGACGTACCTCATGCGTGGGGCCTCGCGGGCGGCGCGATCCAACGATTGTCGATCAGCCGCACGCCCCCGAGACGTATGGCGCCGATGGCCAGCGCCGGGCCGTCCAGCGCGCGCACCGGACGCATCGTGTCGGCGTCGACGACATCGATGTAGTCGACGTCGAGGCTGTCCTTCTCGAGCAGAGCGCGCACCGTGGCCAGGTCCTCCTCCACGCTGTACGCCCCCGCCGGCGCGGCGCACACAGCCGCGGAGATGCGCAGCACCTCGAGGACGGTGGAGAGCTTGCGGGCCAACAGCATCTGGGCATCCTCCAGGTAGCGGTTGCGCGAGGAGAGTGCGAGGCCCTCGATCGCGCGCACGGTCGGGCAGCCCACGACCTCCACGGGCAGCCCGAGTCGATCCCGCACCTGCCTCAAGACGGCGAGTTGCTGGGCGTCCTTGCGGCCGAAGTAGCTGACGTCGGCGCGCGTTGCGTCCCAGAGCTTCGTGACGACCGTCGCCACGCCGGCGAAGTGCGTGGGGCGCTCCGCCCCCTCGTAGCCCTCGGCTGCGTCGCCCGGCTCGACGTCGGCCGCGACGCCATCGGGGTAGAGCTCGGCGGCGGTCGGCGCGTACACGGCATGCGCGCCGTGGCGTGCGAGCAGCGCACAGTCGGCCTCGAAGGTGCGCGGGTAGCGGTCGAGATCCTCGCCTGCGGCGAACTGCGTCGGGTTCACGAAGACCGTCGCGAGCACGGCGTCGCACTCGGCGGCCGCACGCTGCACCAGGGAGGCATGCCCGGCGTGCAGGGCGCCCATGGTCATGACGACCCCGACACGGCCTTGGCGCAGCCCGCGCCAGGCGTCGAGCGCCTCTCGGTCGCGCAGGACCTCGCAAGCCGCGCCGCGATCGGCGAAGGGGGCGGCAAACGCGGGCTCCAGGTCGGTTGCGGGGCCGGGATCCGGCACGCGCAGGGCGGCGGCATGCTCCACCACGGTGGCGCTCGTCCCCGGTACGCGGAAGAGGGGCGCAATCTCCATCCAGGGCGAGAGCACGAAGCCGCGCGCCAGGCAGCGCGGATGCGGCAACGTCAGCGACGCGTCGGTCCGCACGACGTCGCCGAAGGTGAGCAGGTCGAGGTCCAACGTGCGCTCCGGGCGCCCGTCGCGGACGCGCCCGGCCTCGTCCTCGAGCGCGTGGAGGCGGGCATGGAACGTGTCCACGTCCAGGCTCGTGCGGATCTCCGCGACGGCATTGAGGACAGGCGCGGGGCGCTGCCCCTCGACGATGCCGACGTAGTGACTCCAGCCGAGGCGCGAGCAGGCGGCCACGCGGCAGCCGTCGCGATCCAGGGCGGCGAGCGCAGTCCGGAGGTGTGCGTGCGCATCGCCTTCGTTGCTGCCCAGCGCCACGAAGGCGCGCTCCGTCGTCACCGCACGTCTCCCGTGGGCCGGTCGATCGGGGGCCTGTCTACGGAGGATGGCGTCGTCGACGCATCGCTGTCCGTGGGTGGCACGGCCGAGTCGGGCTCCTCCTCCTCGGCCTCGTCGTCATCCTCACGCTCCACCCAGTCGGGCCAGTGGAAGAGGCGGTAGGTGACCATGAGTAGCGGGCCGGAGACGGCGTAGAGCGTGAAGATGCCGGCGACCGTCTCGACGAAGTGCTCCAGCACCAGGTACACGAAGATCACCAGGAACAGCACGGCGAGCGGGTGCACCCGGCGGGCGTCGAGGTAGCGATTCAGGACATGCGTGTAGGGCATGCGGCTGATCATGAAGAGGCCGAGCAACGGCGTGGCGATGAGCAGCGTCCACTCGACGAGATCATTGACAGCGTACTGGTGGCGCAGCAGGACGAGCGCCGCCACCGCGCCTCCGGCGGCGGGACTCGGGAGGCCGCGGAAGACACGCGTGATGTGCGGCCGGCCGCTGCTCTTCATGCGCTCGGATTCGACGTTGTAGCGCGCGAGACGCAGCGCGGCGCCGAGGACGTACACGAGCGCGAAGCAGAAGATCAGCTTCGTGCTCATCAGCGGGAAGGCCGGCCCGAGCAGCGTCTTGGCAACCATGGCGGGCGCCACACCGAAGGTGACGCAGTCGGCGAGGCTGTCGAGCTGCGCGCCGAAGTCCGACGTCGTGCCCGTCATGCGCGCCACGCGCCCGTCGAGACCGTCGAGGAACATCCCGATGAAGATCAGCCAGGCCGCCTTCACGTAGAGGCGCTCCGCCACCGCCGGCGTCGCCGCGGCCGCGTCCACCATGTAGGCCACCGCCAGCACCCCCGCCATGAGGTTGCCGGCCGTCATCAGCGTGGGCAGCAGTTGCACCGTGCGCAGGGCAGGCCGACGGCGGGGCCGCCCGGACGACTCGGAAGGGAGGGAGCGCAAGCGCATCGCGGGATTTTCGCATGGGTTGCGGCGCCGTGCCCCTGCGCGTGCCGGTGCCCTCACCTCGTTCCCGCACCCCTCGGCGTGCCCGGCTCGGTCGAGATCGCCGGAACTTGCCTGCGAGCGCTCCCCCCCCAGTCGTATCCTGCCGGGCAGCAGGGAGGCGAACATGACGACAACGGCGATCGCAGCGGTTCAGGCCTGGGAGATCCTGGACTCCCGCGGCAATCCGACCGTGGAAGTCGAGGTCCGGCTCAGCGGCGGCGCGGTCGGCACGGCCTGTGTGCCGAGCGGCGCGAGCACGGGTGCTCACGAAGCGCTCGAGCTGCGTGACAAGGACGAGCGCTTCGGCGGCAAGGGCGTGCGCCAGGCCGTCGCCAACGTGCAGGGTACGCTGGCCGACGCCGTGCACGGCATGGACGCGAGCGACGCGGCCGCCGTCGACGCCGCGCTGCGTGCGGTGGACGGCACCCCCATGCTCTCCCGGGTGGGCGCCAACGCCGTCCTCGGCGTGAGCCTCGCAGCGGCGCGTGCGGCCGCCCGTGCGCTGAACGAGCCGCTGTGGGTGTTCTTCGCCCGCGCGTTCGGCGGGAGCGCCCTGCGCATGCCGGTGCCGATGTTCAACGTCCTCAACGGCGGCGCGCACGCGGACAACGGCCTCGACGTCCAGGAGATCATGATCGCCCCCATCGGTTTCGAGCGCTTCCGGGACGCGCTGCGGGCCGGCGCAGAGATCTACCAGGCGCTGAAGTCCGATCTCTCCGCGCGGGGGCTCTCCACCGCCGTCGGCGACGAGGGCGGCTTCGCGCCGCGCGTGGCCTCCAACGAGGCTGCCATCGAGATCGTCTCGAGTGCGATCGAGTCGGCGGGCTACGAGCCGGGCGCGCAGGTGCGCCTGGCCCTGGACGTGGCCGCCTCCGAGTTCCACGGACCGACCGGGTACAGCTTCGAGGGGAAGCGGGTCGCGGCTACGGACCTTCTTCACCTCTACGAAAGGTGGCTGGAGCGCTACCCGATCTACTCGATTGAAGACGGACTCTCGGAAGACGACTGGAGCGGGTGGGCAGAGATGACGGCGGCCATCGGAGATCGGGTGCAGCTCGTGGGTGACGACATCTTCGTCACGAACGTCGCGCGCCTGCGCCGAGGCATCGACGAGCAGGTGGCCAACGCCGTCCTCGTGAAGCCCAACCAGATCGGCACCCTGAGCGACACGTTCGAGTGCGTGCGCACCGCCTACGAGGGCGGCTTCACGGCTGTGATGAGCCACCGCTCCGGCGAGACCCGCGATACGACCATCGCCGATCTCGCCGTGGCCATGGCCACCGGCCAGATCAAGACAGGGGCCCCCTGTCGCGCGGAACGCACCGCCAAGTACAACCGCCTGCTGCGAATCGAAGCGGCGCTCGAGGCCGCGGGTGAGGCGGCGGCCTTCGGTCTGCCGGAGGGCGTGCACGGGGTGGTGCGTGCCTAGACGGAGAACCGGCCCCACGCCCGTCCTCCGTCCCGAGGAGCCGGCCGCCTCGCAGGCGCTGCCGACCGCCGTGCCGCTCATGGCCGCACTCGGTCTCGCGATCTTGATCTTCTGCACGCTGCCCGCGGCCCACGCCCAGCGGCGGCTGGACCGGGACCACGCGCGGGTTGCCGCGGAGACGCGCAAGGTGGAGCAGCGCGTCGAGCGGCTCAAGCGCGAGCTACGCAGCGGAACCCAGCAGCGCTACTTGCGCATCAAGGCCACCCGCACGCTGCTGCACCGGGGCGCCGGGTACATCCGGCAGCGCGACGCACGCCTCGAGCAGCACGGGCGGTAAGGAAGTTCCCGGCGCGGCACCCGCAGCGCCAGGAAGGGCAAGCGCAGAGGCACGGGCTGCCAAGCCATGCGATGATCTCGACGATGCGCCTCCGGCTTCTCCTCCTCGCGCTCGTCTGCCTCGCCGTGGCGGCCACCCCGGCTGCCGCCCGCGACGGCGAAGCCCCCACGGGCGCGGCGCCCGCGAAGAACTTCTCGAACATCTACGCGGAAGTGGAGTGGGTCCAGAAGGCGTTCTCGCGAGCGGAGACCGCACGCGATCAGGACGACTGGGCCGCGGCCGCGCGCATCCTGCAGGACGTCGTCGACCAGCACACGAGCCGCGAGGTGACGAGCGACGCGGCGCCGTACGTGCGCTCCTTCGCGGGCAGCACGTCGGTCTACGAAGGCGCGTGGATCGTGGCCCGACACTTCATGGCACGCGGCGGCGACCCGGCTCTCGCCGCCTACGAGCGCGAGTACGGCGCGGGCGCTCGCGAGTTGCTGCAGGCGGCGGGGACGCGCCGCGCGCGCGTGCGCTTGCAGGAGGTCGCAAGGCGTTTCCTGCCGCTGAATGCGGGTCGCCGGGCGGCTCTCCTGCTCGTGGACCTCGCGCTCGAGCGCTCGGATCTCGATGCCGCCATGGAGTGGCTCGAGGCCTTGGAGGACCTCGAGGCTGTCAGCGCAGAGAGCAAGGAGCGCCTCGCGCCGTGGCGTGAGGCGCGGATCCGGCGTCAAGCGCTCGCCATCGCAGCGGGCCCCGCAGCGCTGCCGCAGGTCGAGAAGGCCCTGCGCTCCGCCGACCCTGCCGAGGGGTTCGCGATCGACGCCGTGCCCGCCGCGCTGCGCCGGCTACCGACGGCCCCCGCCGCGTGGCTGACGACGGGGGGCAACGCCGCGCGTGCCGGCTTGCCGGACGCACTCGGCAAGTCCTTCCGGCTGCGCTGGTTCCGGGGGCCCAGCCGGGACGACGATCTGACCGACTCGACCGATCCCCAGCGCACGGACCACGATCGGCCCAGCCTCTGGCTGCCGCCGCGCGCCGTCGCGACCGCGCAGCACCTCTTTGTATCGGACGGCCAGTACCTGCACATCTACGACCTCGAGACGGGCGCCCGGCTGTTCGAGCGCGACGAGACGGAGTTCGCCGACGTGCGCCTGGGTGGCCTCGGCCAAGACGGCTCGGAGGACCGCCGACTGCGCTTCGGCCTCCTCGAGGGCCATGCGCTGACCCTGCATCCGGTCACCGACCTCACGCTGCCCGGAGGCTCGGGCGCCCCGGAGCGCCGCCTGGGACCGGGACACCTCCTCCTCGCCGCCGTCCCGGACGGCGACGGCTGGCAGATCGATCGCGCGCGCAGCCGCGGCCACCCGCCGCGCGACGACCACATCGAGGCCTACCACTGGAGCGGCACCACCCTCACCTACCTCTGGCGCATCGGCGGTGCGACGCCCACGGACGATGCCGAGGACCGTGCGTTCCGCGGCGGCCTGCCCAACGACACACGCCTGTACGGGGCGCCGCTCGTCTACCGCGGACGCATCTGGGTTGCGGGCACACGCCCGGCCCGCGCCACCCAGGATCGCTGGGAAACCTGGCTGTACTCGGTCGATCCGGCCACGGGCTACGTCTCGACGCGCACACACCTGGGCACCGGAACGCCCGTTCGCGCGCGGCGCATGGACGAGGTGATCCCCACCTCCCCCGCCGCTGCGCATGGCCGCGTCGTCGTATCGACTGCACTCGGCATCGTGGCCGCCGTCGACGCGAGCGATGGACGCGTGCAGTGGATCCACCGCTACAACCGCAACGTCGACACGGAACGCGGCCGGCGTCGCAACCGCGAGTCGCGCGACCGCGGCCTGCGCACGCGCAGCTTCTGCAACGAGCCTCCCGTGCTGGCCCTCGACCGCTGCTTCGTCGCCCCCACCGACAGCAACCTGGTCCTGACCCTGTTCAACCGCCCGCGAACCCGCACCCGGGAGTTGGTCGCGCGCGGAGCGGACCTCTACTTCGTGGGCTGGAACTTCATGCCCGAGCACATCGCGGGGGTCGCCCCGGGCGGGACGCAGGGACCGGCCTCCCTCGTCCTGGTCGGCAAGGGCGAGAGCGGCAGCCGGCCGGGCTCACTCGTGGTCGTGCACGAAGCGCGCGCCGGCGGGGTGGCCTGGCCGCTCGATGCCGAGCGCGAGAAACGACTCGCCGAGCTCTGGCGTGGCGGCAGCCCCACGGGCTTCGGCGCGGAGCCGTACGGCCGGGCCCTGGTCACGGCCGCCGAGGTCTTCGTGCCGCAGGCCCACGGCATCGCCATCTACGAGCTGAAAGACCGCGACGGCGACGGCAGCCACTACCTCGGCGTGCTGAACCGCGCGGCGATGGGCGAGGCGCTGGCGCGCAAGGCCCCCGAGCGGCCCTACGGCAACCTGATCCCGATCCCCGGGCGCGGCATCGTGTCGGTCAGCGCCACGACGGTCGCCTTCTGGGAGAAGAGATGACGCTCAGGGGCTCGTAGGGGCGGGGAGGATCGGAAGGAGGGGCGCGGAGCCCCTCCTTGCCGCGCCGGAAGGCGCGCCCAGTCCGCGCGGGAGCGCGGAACGGCTCCGCGAGCACGCGCCCCCCACCTCTTGCCCGATTCGTACATCCGAGGCGCACCGCTGGGCCTCGGGCCGTGTTTCAATGCCCCGCTGCTCTGCACCGTCGACGGTCGCTGCCTGTCCGTCGGCTCCGATCCAGGCATCCCTCGGGACGCCATGTCCTCCCCCCAGGAAGGTCCCCCATGACCGAACTCGAACCGACCGAGGGCGAACTGGCCCCCACCGACGTCGAGGCCGCCAAGCGCGTCAAGGACGCCTACGACAAGATCCGCTCGGAGCTCTCGAAGACGATCGTCGGCCTCGACGACGTCATCGACCAGCTCCTCATCTCGGTCTTCGCTCGCGGCCACTGCCTGCTCGTCGGCGTGCCGGGCCTGGCCAAGACGCTGCTGATCAGCACGCTGGCCCGCTCGCTCTCGCTGTCCTTCAACCGGATCCAGTTCACGCCCGACCTCATGCCGGCCGACATCACGGGCACCGAGGTCATCCAGGAAGACAAGACGACAGGCGAGCGCGGCTTCAAGTTCATCAAGGGGCCGATCTTCGCCAACGTCATCCTCGCCGACGAGATCAACCGCACGCCGCCGAAGACGCAGGCAGCCCTGCTCGAGGCGATGCAGGAGCGGCAGGTCAGCGCCGGAGGCCGCAAGCACGTCCTCGAGCCGCCGTTCTTCGTGCTTGCCACGCAGAACCCCATCGAGCAGGAAGGGACGTACCCCCTGCCGGAGGCGCAGCTCGACCGCTTCATGTTCCTGGTCAAGGTCGACTACCCCTCGCTGGAGGAGGAGCTGGCCATCGTCAACATGACGACGAAGCCGATGAGCGCCGAGCTCGACCAGGTGCTGACCGGGCAGGACATCCTCGAGATCCAGGACGTCGTCCGCCGGGTGCCGATCTCCGAGCACGTCGTGCGCTACGTGCTGAAGCTCGTCCGCGCCACGCGTGTGCGGGACGCGTCCGCGCCCGACTTGGTCAAGCAGCGCGTGGCCTGGGGTGCCGGTCCGCGCGCGAGCCAGTTCATGATTCTCGGCGCGAAGGCCCGGGCGCTCCTGCAAGGCCGCCTTTACGTCTCCACGGAAGACGTGCAAGCCGTAGCGCTGCCCGTCCTGCGCCACCGCGTCCTGACGACCTACGGAGCCGAAGCCGAGGGCTATACGAGCGACCGTCTCGTCCAAGAGCTGATGGACATGATCCCTGCCGCCGAGAGCGAGACCCTCCGTGACGAGCGACTCCCGAACGTACTTGGATCCTGAGGTCATCGAGAAGATCTCCGGCCTTGAGCTCAAGGCCCGGCTGATCGTCGAAGGCTTCATCTCCGGCCTCCACAAGAGCCCGTTCCGCGGGTTCTCGGTGGAGTTCGCGGAGCACCGGGAGTACGTCCCGGGGGATGACATGCGCTTCCTGGATTGGAAGGTCTTTGGCAAGACCGACCGCCTCTACATCAAGCGCTACGAGGAAGAGACCAACCTCGAGGCACACCTCGTCGTCGACGCCAGCGAGTCGATGGCGTACACGAGCCGCGACGGCAAGGGGCCGAGCAAGTTCGAGTATGCCTGCTGGTCGGCCGCGTCCCTCGCTCACCTCATCACCCAGCAGCAGGACGGCGCGGGCCTGGTGCTCTTCGACGAGCAGGTGCGCAAGGTCGTGCCTGCGCGCAACAACCGGGCGCACCTGGGCAACATCATCCACGAACTCGAGTCCGCCGAGCCCGCGCGTGGTACGGGCATCGCCCGCGCGCTGAACGAAGCAGGCGAAGCCGTCCGCCGGCGCGGCCTGGTCATCCTCTTCTCCGACCTCATGGACGACGGCGACGAGATCCTCAAGGGACTGAAGCAGGTGCGCCAGCGCGGCCACGAGGTACTCCTGTTCCACGTGCTGGCGCACGACGAGGTCACCTTCCCGTTCGACCGACTCACGCGCTTCGAGGGCATGGAGGAGGTGAGCCAGATCACCGCCGATCCCGTCGCGTTGCGCACGGCGTACCTGACCGAGGTCAAGGAGTTCCGCCGCCGCCTGCGCCGGGTCTGCCTGGCCAACCGCATCGACCTCGTCGAGATGGACACCGCCGAGTCGCTTGCCGTCGTGCTCCAGGCCTACCTCGCCAAGCGTGCGTCTGTGAGGCGCCGATGAGCATCGCCATGCAGACCCTCACTGCGCTGCCGATCGCAAGCGTGACCGTCGGCTACCTGGTCACCTGGCAGCTGTTCGCGATCGGCGGCGCGCTGGCCTCGGTACCGATCCTGATCCACCTGCTGAGCCGACGGCGCGTGAAGCAAGTGCGCTGGGCTGCCATGAACTGGCTGCTCGCAGCCATGAAGCGGCACCAGCGCCGCATGCGGCTGGAGAACTGGCTGATCCTCGCGCTGCGCGTGGCGGCCATCCTCCTCCTGGGCCTCGCCCTCTCGCGTCCCGTCCTGACCGACAGCACCATCGCGCCGCTGCTGGGTTCCAAGCGCTCCGTCTACCTGGTGCTGGACAACTCCTTCAGCACCGAAGCGAAGCTTGACGCCCGCGCGGTGTTCGATCGCGTCAAGCACGAGGCCGACCTCGTGCTCAAGAGCATCGCGCCCGAAGACACGGCGGCTGTCGTCGTCACCAACGATCCGGCCGAGGACGTCACGAACGGTCTGGAGCCGCACGTGCTGCTCGGCCGCTCCGTCGGCGACGAGGGCGCCGCGCGCGCTCGCGAAGCCGTGGCGGCCCTGCGGACACGCCACGCCCCGGCCAACTGGGTCAAGACACTCGAGACCGTCCAGGCGCAGATGGCGGACGAAGACCCGAACCGCACGGTCGTCATCGTGACGGACCTGCAGGCGAAGGACTGGCTGAGCCGTCCGCGGGAGCGGCTGACCGCCCCCGGCGTGTCCAGCGAAGACACGAGCGACGTCGGCCGCCTGCGCAAACACCTGGTCACGCTGCTCAGGCGCCCGGCCAAGGTACGCATCATCAACGTGGGCGGTACGAACCGGCGCGATCTCGCCGTGACGAGCATCGAGAACCGCTCCACGCAGGACCCCTTCGTCGGCCGTCCGCTCAGCCTCGCGGTCACGGTGGCGAACTTCGGCGCTGCCCCCGTCTCCGGCGCCCAGCTGGAAGTGCGCGTGGACGATCAGGAGCGCAAGCGCGTCTTCCCCGTGCCGGACCTGGCAGGCGCCGACACGGGCATGCGCGTGCCCAAGCCCGTCCGGGAGACGGTGCAGGTGGACCTGCCGCGCGGCACCTTCGAGCGCCCCGGCTCCCACACGATCGAGGTCGTCATCACACCCCCGCGGGACGACCCCGGGGCCGACGGCTTGGGCCTGTCGAGTGAGCGGCGCCTCGCGCTGCAGGTGCGGCGACGCGTCAACGTGGTTGCGTGGTCCCGGACCAGCGCCGGCGAAGACAAGGACATGGACGCGGAGCTGTACCTGCGCGCCATCTACGAAGGCGACGCGCCGACCGACGGCGGCTCGAGCCTCGACGGCGGCCTGCCGCCCATCTACCGCTATCGCTCGGCCACGTCGGAGAACGACCTGCTGGGGCGGCTGCAAGGACGCGCGCGCGACCCGATCGATCTCGTCGTTCTGGCCAACGTGCAGCCGCGCAACGATGCGCTGACGGTCATGCTGCGGGAGTACGTCCGCGAAGGCGGCGGCTTGCTCGTCTTCACCGGAGACAAGACGGACACCGAGGCTCTCAACTACGCCTTCCACGGGGACGAGCCGAAGGAGCGCCTCCTGCCCTTCCCGCTGCAGCGTCCTGAGGTCGTGAAGCGTACGGACGACGCGCGCGGCTACTTCCAACTGGACCTTGCCTTCCAGGAAGATCCGCATCCGCTCGCCGTCGAGTTCACCAATGTCAAGGCCGACGACTGGATCAAGCGCGTCCCGCCCCGCATCTGGGGACGGACCACGTTCAAGGTGCCGCCGACGCCTTCCGAGCCGGATCCGGGCGACGGCTCGGACGCCGCCGGGGAGCCGACCCAGGCTCCGGGGCAGGTGGTGCTGCGCTTCAAGGAAGGCGGCGCACCGGCGGTGGTCTCGGGCGCGTTCGGCGAGGGCCGCACGCTCTGGGTCGGCACGAGCATCGACAACGGCT
>JAHEIK010000469.1 GCA_024639415.1 Planctomycetota bacterium | reverse complement strand
GTGCTGGGTGTGCTCGCTGCCGGGCTTGACGGTCGCGTACGTCTTACGGGATCCATCGGTCGCGAGCCAGATGAGCTG
The DNA here is from genome assembly GCA_024639415.1 of Planctomycetota bacterium. Taxonomy (GTDB): domain Bacteria; phylum Planctomycetota; class PLA2; order PLA2; family JAEUHO01; genus JAHEIK01. The sequence goes on along the minus strand of JAHEIK010000469.1, from coordinate 3,447 downwards.
GACGGCTTGCTTGGCGCCGTTCACGAAGAGGATCGACGTGTCAGCGCCGCCGCCCTTCGAGCGCTCGACGCGCACCGCCGGCAACTCGAGCGCCGAGACGGCGCCGGCCTTCAGGGGCCGCACGCCGCCCTTCCTGTCCACGGCAAACCAGCGCTTGGCCGCGCGCACCTGCAGGTCGTCCCCCGAGCGTCCCGTCGGGCGCAGCGGGAGGCGCGTGGCATCGAGCTTCTTGCCTAGCGCCTTGCCGAGAGACGTCGCCAGCGCCTCGTGATCGAAGGCGGCCCCCTTGTCTCCGCTGCTCGCATCCACGCGCACGAACGACCATGTATTCCGCGTCTCTTGTCGCCGGTAGACGAGGGTCTCTTCGTCGACCCAGACCCCATCCAAGCGCTCGTTCAGCACCTTGCCGCGTACCTGCTTCTGCAGGGCTGCTGCGCGGGCGTAGTCCTCCGCGCTACCGCCGGCATCCGCCGCCGCGGGGAGGGCAAGGGCGAACAGCAGGATCCAGGGAGCATGGCGTGTTGCGTGCATGGGCAAGAGAGTACCGAACCCGTACCGAACCGGCTGCAAGTCCGTCGCGTTGGCGACGGATCCCAACCGGTGCGGTACCTCTGGGAATGCAGCCAAGCCCCCGGGGCCGGCCGCCGGATCCAATCTGGGCATATTCTCCAGAGAATCTCGTCACGCGGCGGGGCAGAGGTGTAAGGGGGGGGAGGCGCGAATGGACGTGCCTCGGGAGTCAAGTCGTGAAGTCGTCTGACGAGAACCACATGCAGCGCCTGATCGAGGAGTGGCAGGGGATCGTCTACAACGTCTGTCTACGCATGCTTGGGCGGCCGGCCGATGCCGAGGACGCCACGCAAGAGGTCTTCCGGCGCGTGCTCACGCGACCGGAGTCCTACGATCCGGCTCGTGCCTTCAAGCCCTGGATCTGCCGCGTGGCGCGCAACGTCGTCTTGAACCGTCTGCGCGCGGAGAAGACGCGCGCGGCCAAGACCAAGGCGTACGAGCAACGCGGTGCGGCCGTGGCGAAGGAGAATCCGGTGGATCGGAAGGAACGCGAGACCGTCGTGCGGGGGCAGCTCGAGGGCTTGCCGGCGGACGAGCGGTTGCTGCTGACGTTGCACTACTACGGTGGTCTGAACAAGACCGAGATGGCCGAAGTGCTCGACGTGCCGCGTACGACGATCCAGTCCCGGGTCTCCAACGCATTGGAGCGTCTCAAGTCGCAACTCACGCAAGCCGGCTACGCCGGCTTGGCACCGGTTGCCGGCGATGTGATGGGAGCGACGCCTGCGGCGCTCGTTCCGGCGCACCTCACGGACTCCCTCTACACCCTGGCGGCCAAGACCGCCGCCGCAAGCACCGCCAGTGCGGGCTTCGTCGTAGGAGGCATCGTCGTGACCAAGAAACTACTCATTGCAGTGGGGCTCCTGGTGGCCCTCAGCAGCGGAGGCGGCTTCGTTGTCGCGCGCATGACTTCTGGCGACACAGCGCTCGAGGCGTCCCTCGAGAGCGAGGCGTTGTCGCGCCTCGAGTCCGAGAACCGCAACCTGGCGGCGCGCCTCGCCGCGCTCGAGGGCGATGGGCCGCGCCTAGTAGGCAGCGTGGGTTCGCGTACTACAGCTACCGGCGGCACCGGCACCGGCACCCCGGCCTCGGACCAGCCGGCCTCCACGCCGACGAGGTCCGCCGCCGGAGCCAAGCCGACCGTGGACTGGGCGCACTTCGCCAGTACCTACGCGGACTCGGTCGACAGCCTCGTGGCCATCCGTGGCATGGACTGGGACGACATGCCGGAGGCTCACCGCGCGAAGATGCTCGAGCTGATCCAAGCGCTCCAGAACGTGAGCACGCAGGTGCGGCTGCTGTCGCCGACGCCGTTCTTCGACGCGGACCTGATGCCCGACTTCGTGGAGGCGGTGTTCGGTGCCTCGGGGGGCCTGGACGAGGCTGCGCGCACCGCGCTGCATGCCCAGGCCGAAGCCCTGTTGAAGAGCGAGATGGAGGGTCTGGATGCCGCCCGCTCGCTGCCTTCGGAGCTGTACGCGGCGCGAGAGCGCATCGTGGCAGGCCTCGGGGAGCACCTCCAGGGCGCCACGTCCGCGGACAAGCAGGAGCGTATGCAGCAGGTCCGCGACATCTCCGAGGATCTCATGATGGGTGAGCGCCTGAGCAACCGCATCGGCTTGACACCGGACGAGCAGGGCCAAAGGGCCGAGGCTCACGTCCTGACCGTGTGGACCCGTGCGTTCGGCCTGAGCGCAGACCAGGTGCGGGCAATCACGCCGCTGGCTTCGGATCTCGTGCGCAGCGGCGAACAGGTGCTGCATCGCTATGGGCAGGTCGACGGCGCCAAGACGCTGGACGCGAAGACGCAGGCGGCGATGCATGCGGAGTTCCTGCGGCTGCAGATCGAGGCCGAGAAGGCGATCGGCCGTTCGCTGTCTGGCGAGCAGCGTGCAGCACTGCGCGGTGCTCCGCCGCGTCTGTTGCGCTTCTTCGACGGGAAGGGCCAGGAGGCCCGGCTCGAGCGCGGGGGGGGCATCTAGCCCCGGCGTTCGCGTGCGCTTCCCGGGGGTACTTGCTGTCACTTCGAGGCGGGCGGCTGGAGGCGCTCGAGGAAGGGCACCCAGAGCGCCCAGACGTTGAGGGCGAACAGGATGGTGGCACCCGCGCCGATCCACGCCGACGGCCCGCGCAACGCGGCATAGAGGGATAGACATGCCAGGAGGAAACTACCCGGCATCGCCACGAGGATCGCCCGGCCGCTCCGCGGGGTATGCGCGCGCTGGATGCTGAAAAGGGCAAGGGCCGAAGCGAGCGCAGGTACGAAGTACATGAGCCATCCGATGACGGCCGCAGCTTCCAGGGCCGCTTCGATCCAACCGAGCAAGCGTCCGAGCGGCACGGCCAGCAGCGTTCCCACGGCTGCCAGGTTCGCGACGATCAACAGGATGCGGAGCCGGCTCAAGCTACGCCACCCTGCCCACGGTCTGACGGAACGGGATACCCGATCATGGAGCTAGTGTACGCGTGTGCGGAGTCGGGTGAGATCCCCACCGGTTCTGTGCGCTTCTCCCAGACCTCGTGGTGAAGCAGTCACCCGACGACGTACCGCGCCCGCTGGCGGGACAAAGGGATGGCGATGAGCGACGAGGAGAGGCTCGAGGAGAGCGCCGGCGGCCCGGGCCGCCTTCACACGCTTGGGTGAGTGGTGGGCGTTACTGGACTCGAACCAGTGACCCCTGCGAGCCTCGCTGCGCTCGGCCCTTCGGGGTTGACCCGCGTGTGTCAGTCTCGCGGCGGATCACCGGGCCGTCGACACCGTGCTCCCGCACGGACTGGGCGCTCGGCTTCGCCTCGCGGTCAGGGGGCTAGTGCCTACCCCCCCGACACCCCTCACGCTCCCGGCTGGGGGTCACTGGGCTGGATGCGGCGGGACGG
>JAHEIK010000081.1:6153-11362 GCA_024639415.1 Planctomycetota bacterium | reverse complement strand
TCTTCGTCGGCCTCTTCGCCCTGGCCAACCCCGTCATCGAGACCTGGCTCGGTGCTGCCGCGGACAACGTGCGGCACGCCTTGGACGGCGTCGACGCCCTCCGTCTGGGGTTCTGGCTCGCGATCGCCGTGTGTGCGTGGGCACTGTTGCGCACACGCACGCGCCACGAGGAGCGCACGCAGCCGAGTCGCTACCCGACGCCCCTGCCCGCACTGCTCTCGCCCGCGATGATCGTGCGCTGCCTGCTGGTCTTCAACGCGCTCTTCCTGGTGCAGAACGCACTCGATTTGCGCTACTTGCTGCTGGGCGCCGCGTTGCCCGACGGCATGACCTACGCCGGCTACGCCCAGCGCGGTGCCTATCCCCTCGTCGCTACGGCGCTGCTGGCCGGCGGCTTCGTGCTGGTGACCTTCCGGGTCGGGCCGAGCGCGCCGACCGGGCCGTGGGCGCGCCGACTCGTCTACCTGTGGCTCCTGCAGAACGTGATCCTCACCGTGGCTGCCGCCACGCGCCTGGGGCTCTACGTCGAGGCGTACACGCTCACCCGGCTGCGCCTCGCGGCAGCCATCTGGATGGCCCTGGTCGCCCTGGGCCTCGTCCTCATCGCAATCCGCATCTTCAGGCAGCGCTCCAACGGCTGGCTGGTGCGGGCCAACGCACTCGCTGCTCTGGCCGTCGTCTACGCGTGCTGCTTCCTCAACGTCCCCGGCTTCATCGCGGACTACAACGTCGCGCACTGCCGCGAGGTCGCAGGCACGGGCGAGCCGATCGACCTCGAGTACCTCCGCGCGCTGGGTCCGAGCGCGCTGCCGGCCTGGCAGCGCCTCGCGGCCGCGCCGGGCGCAATGGAGCTGCACACCGCAGCCGACAGGCGTATCGGCGAGCTCGAGCGCATCCTGACCGGCCAGACGGCGGACTGGCGGGGGTGGACCCTGCGGCGGGCGCGCCTCCTCGCAGCGGCCGCCTCCAAGTAGGGCCGACTCACGGCCTGCGCAGCACGTGGCCCTGCGTTCCTGCGCGTATGCCCTTGACCGAGACCAGCTTCTGTCGCGCGCTGATCCCGTGGAGGTCGTACGTGCCGGGCGGCACGCCGCGCACCACGAACGAGCCGTCCTGCGCCACCTGCGCGTGCAGATTGAAGCCGCTCAGCGCCTGGATGTAGACGTAGCCCTCATCGCCGTCGGCGTAGTCGGCGATGCGACCTTCGATTCGCTCGCCCCGCTGCAGGCGGACGGTGATGGGCTCGGCCGAGGCCCGAGCGTTCTCGACGAGGCCGTACAGGTCCCCGCCACCACGCAGATGGAAGGACAGCGTGCCGGACTCGTCCGCCCGCAGCGTCACGAGGAACTGCCCGGACGCCGTGACGCTGCCGCTCATCGTGCTGGGGCCGTCCGGCGTCAAGCGCGTGAAGGCGACGGCGTACTGCTCGGGCCGCTCCGCGCCGACCAGCGTGCCCTTGAGCGTGAGCCCCTTGGGGATCACGATGCGCACCGCGTCGCTCGGCGCGATGACCTCGACGGAATCGGGCACGACGTACTCACCCGCAGCCTGGACGTGCAGCGTGTAGCGCCCCGGTGGCACGGGACCGACCCGTAGTCGCTTGCTCGCACGCAGGACTTCCTGGAAGCGGAAGGGTCGGGCGACGCCTGCCTGGATGCCGGTCACCCAGACGGTCGGCAGCGTCTCGCCCTCCGGGCCCGTCACCTCCCCCGTCAGGAAGACCCCGGCTGAGAGCGCCAACTCGAGGTTCGCTACGCCCGCGCGCACGCCCTCCCGCATGGCGGGCATGAGGTCGTCCGCGCGCTCCTGCGGCGGCTCGACCGTCACCGTGCCCGCGATCCCCGGAGGCACCGGGGCCAGCTCGAAGGCTCCATCCGACCCGCTGCGCGCGGAGACGGAGTGGCCACGCCCGGCGCTCCACGTCAGCCCAGCACCTGCGAGCGGCGCGCCCTTGGCGTCGCGCACCTGCCCGCGCACAGCCTGCCCTCGCACGAGCTGGATCCGGACGTCCTTGTCCCCCGCCCTCACGTTGACATCCGGGGGAGCGATCCAGGGCTCAGAGACACGCGCCACGCGCAGCCGGAAGCCTCCGGGTGCCAGCGAGCCGAAGTGGAAGGAGCCATCCGCACGGCTGTTCATGTTCTTGCGCCGGAAGTGCAGGCGCTCCCCTGGAGGCACGAGCGTGACTTGCACGCCCTCCACCGGCGCCCCGTCGGCATCGACCACGAGGCCCTGGATCTCCAAGCCCGCCACGAGCCGGAACTCGATCGGCGTCTCCGGCTCGACGCTCTTGATCTCTGTCGGCTGGATGCTCACGAGGCGTCCGAGTACGTCGAACACCTCGCGCACCTCCGCGCTGAACGTGCTGTCCGGCGCACGCCGCTCGAGCGCGTGGGCGAAGTGACCGTCGGAAATGGGGACGGTGCCGCCCCCGCGCAGCCCGTCCTTCGTGATCTCCCAGAGCATCACCTTGCCCGTCACGGCGGGCGAGCCGTCCGGCAGCAGCACCGTGCCCTCGAAGCGCACACGCGCGGGCGGCGTGTGCACCAGGCGCACGTCTAGGTCACCGGGCTCGTACGTGCCCGGCGTGCGGACCCCGCCGATCAGGATCGGGAAGGCGTAGCCCTCGTCCGGCACGCTCGTGAACTCGAAGCGACCACGCAGGTTCGTCTCCGTCGAGACATGCCTCCCGCTGCCCGGGGTGCTGACGTCGAGGTGCAGGGTCAGGTTCGAGATGGGCTCACCACGCTCGTCCACGACGACGCCGGCGATGCGCCCGACCTTCCGCATCTCGAGCACGACGTCCTTCTCGATGCGTCCCCAGTGCAGCGTCACCTGAACCGACTCGGACACGGCGTCGAGTTGTCTGTCCACCACGCGTACGTCGTAGGTCCCGGGACGGAGTCCCGGGATCCGGAAGGTCCCGTCCGTCCGCAAGGCGACGGTCTTGCGTCCCTCCCCCTCGCGCGTCACGGCCTGGACGCGGATCAGGTCAGCCACCGTCTCGCCCTGGCGAACCACGCGTCCCTCGATGACGCATCCGGACTGCAGCACGAGCTCGACGTCGGCCGGGGGAAGTCCCGAGACCTGCGTCTCCACGGTGACGGGTAGCGAGAGCGCCTCCTCGGTTCGTGCCGTCAGGCGCCACGCCTTGCTGGGCGGTAGGCCCGGGTACGCAAAGCGGCCGTCCGCCCTGCTCAGCACCGCGCGGTCGCTGTGGTCGCCTGGCCACCAGCCGGCGCCGGCACTGCCCTGCGCGAAAACGGACGCGCCGGCCACGGGCGTTCCCGACGTATCCACGACGCGACCGGCGACCGCGCTGCCACGCGCCAGGGCCACGTCCACCACGTGCCGGGCGGACTCGCCTTGAATCATGTACCAGCCCTTGCTCGCAGCAGGTTGGTAGTAGCCGGGCTTGGACACGCGCACGTGCCCGCTGCCCAGGGGCACCTCGCTCATGCGGTACTGCCCGGTGCCGTCGGTGACGGCGAGGTCACTGCCCACGAGACCTTCGCGGACGACCTCCGCTCTGGCACGGACCCTGGCGCCGGCCAGCGGACGGCCGTCCGGCCCGCGCACGGTACCGGTGAGCACGCCGCCGCGGATCATGGTGACGTCGATGCGCGCAACGTCACCCGGAACCAGGGCGCGACCGGACGCGTGGTTCTCGACGGTGACGAAGCCGGTGGCGGTCACGCCCAGCAACTCCAGCGTGCCGGCGTGAAGACCGTCGATGCGGTACGTCCCATCCGGCGCGGTCGTGCCGAGCCGATGCAGGTTCTCGTCCCGACCCGACCTCGAGGCGATGAGGATGCGCGCGCCCGCCACGGGCTTGCCGGCCGTGTCACGCACGGTCCCGGCGACCGTCGCGCCACCGCGCATGCCAAGCGGAATGACGACTTCGCGCGACTGCGGTGTCTCCACCAGCACGTCCTCGCGCCAGCCGGTACCTGCAGCATGCACGCTGCAGCGAAAGGCGCCCTCGGGAAGGTTGACGGTCAGGCGTCCCTCGGCATCGGTCGCCAGGGCTTCGAACCCGCACGGATACCAGTCCGGCCCGTCGCGCTCACGCCAGCAGGTGACGTGCGCCGCGACGCTCTGGCCATCCACGTCCACCACGCGGAGGCGCAGCGGGTCCCCCCGACCGAGCACGATGCGCAGGAAGGCGTTGTCGTGGAGGTAGGTCGCGTGCCGCATCGCGGGAACCCACGGCTCGTCGGGCAAGACGCTCACCCGGTAGCTCTCGTCGCCCACCCGCAAGCCGAGGAACGAGAAGGTCCCGTCCTCCGCTGTCGTGGTCTCGGCAAGTCGCTCGTACGTCTCCGGCCCACCGGAGGCCTCGGTCTCGAGCCAGCGACCCGGTGCGGTGTCGAGGTACTCGCGCTCGAGGTACTTGTGGAGATGCACCGTCACGCCGGGCAGGAGCCGACCCTGCGTGTCCTCCACGCTGCCGCGGATGGCGCCCGCCCCCAGCCGCGCACGCGCCTCCGTCTTCTCTGCGACCAATGCCTTCCCACGCCCCTGGAGCGCCGGTCCCTGCTCCCCAGACACGGAATCATCCGCGACGAGCCCACGCTCCGCGTCATGCGTCCGCCCATCCGACAGCCACCACACGGCCAGCACCGCGAGCGCGAGAGCGATCAGGATCCACAGGCCACGCACGGCACCTCCCCCGTGCAGTCTACGAAGGATGGAATCGCATGAGGAAGCGGCCGGCAGATTCGCTCCGCGCTACGTCAGCCCGGAGAGCGCCGCGTTGATGATGCGCTCGATCTCGGCGGGCGGCAGCTTGCTACCCCCCTCCCGCGGTGAGCCACCGATGGTGTTGCTCCCGCCCCAGCGACTCTTCGCGTCCACGAGGCCCTCGGCCTCGTTCAGGATCCGGTAGAGGTCCTGGATGGGGAAGCGCACGAACGGCGACATCTTGCCGATGGAGTACGTCCACGTGCCGCCTTCGTTCTCGCGGACGGCCACGAAGGCGCGGATGCCCGCGGAGAACAACGCCGTGCGCGCATGGGGACCGTGCTCGACGATCATCACCCAGCCCTGGCCCCCGCCGATGCGGTCGTAGCGCGTGTCGAGGTCGATCGGTCGGCCCCGGCCCTCGATGAAGGCCGTGATGCGCTCGCCCACGGCCTCGATCACCGCGCGCAGGCCCTCTGCGTCGAGCGTCGGAAGCGTCCCGGCGGTGCGCACGTCGAAGTACGGC
>JAHEIK010000081.1:1703-6143 GCA_024639415.1 Planctomycetota bacterium | reverse complement strand
GCATGAACTCCGATTCGGCCGGGATCGGATAGGCCCCGCCCGTGCAGTCCAGCGCGTCCTCGCCGATCAGCAGCCTCGAGATCGGGTCGTACGTCTTGAGCCCCTCGCAGCGCGCGGGATTGCGCAGGACCCACACGGCAAGGCACGTGTCCTGGTCGGCATCGTTGACGTAGACGTTGGCGTGCGGCTCGCCGTTGACTTCGAAGGTGTCGAACAGCCCCATCGTGACGGCCATGTAGACCTGCATGCACGTGCTGCGCGTGCTGAGGCGATCGACGAGGCGATGGTGATCGAAGTTGGCGTGCGGCCCGGCAGGGGTGAACGCCGGCGGCCCCTCTACGTAGCCATCCAGTGCGATGGAGAACGGCGGGTTCTCATCCTGGAAGACGTCCCAGGGCTTGGAGACGCGCGGCTCGACGTGGAGTGTGATCACGGGACCGGCGTTCTCCGGAGAGAAGGAAGAACGGGACGCGGGAGCGGCTTGCGCCACTCCCGCGCCCGTGGGTCGTCGATGCCCTCATCGCCACCGATGCCGAAGCATCGGCGGGTCCCGGTGCCGAAGGCACCAGGAGGCGACACCCGGCATGCCGACCCTCCTTCTGCGCTTGCGCGCGCGCAAAGGTTAGCGGCAACCCCCCACCGGACGCAATCGCAACGTGTCTTGGAAACGCCGCAACGTCCGTAGACTCTCGCAACGGAGAACGCCATGGATATTCCTTGCACCGTGCGACGCGCAAGCCAAGCGGACGCCGACACGCTCGTGCGGTTCAACTGCGCGATGGCGCACGAGACGGAAGACAAGGGGCTCGACGCGGAGGTGGTCGAGCGCGGCGTGCGCGGGCTCTTCGAGCGCCCCGATCACGGCTTCTACCTTGTCGCAGAACGAGACGGCGACGTCGCCGGCAGCTTGATGGTGACGCCGGAGTGGAGCGACTGGCGCGACGGCTTCTTCTGGTGGGTGCAGAGCGTGTATGTGCAGGCCGATCACCGCCGGACCGGCGTCTACAGCGCACTGTACGAAGCCGTGCGCACCCGGGCCCGCGCAGCGAGCGACGTCTGCGGTATCCGCCTGTACGTAGAGCGAGAGAACACGGGAGCACGCGAGGTCTACAGCCGCCTGGGGATGGAGGAAACGGCCTACCGTCTCTACGAGGAGTTGCTCTGATCGTCCGGCTGCATCTCGTGCACGATCTGGAGTGCGACGAGGCGCGCCACCAGGACCGCGACGTAGAGCACGCCGGTGGCCGCTTCGGCGATGGCGAGCGAACGCGTGATCGGGCTTGTGGGTGTCATGTCGCCATACCCCAGCGTCGTGAGTGTGACGAAGCTGAAGTAGGTCAGTTGCTGCGACCACGCGCCGACCTCGAGGCCGGTCATGCGATACGAGTCGCCGGCCACGTACTCCAGGCCGTACAGGCTCGCCCAGAGCAGCCCCAAGAGCATGTACACGCAGACCGCACCCGTTACCCGCGCTCCGGTGACGCGCCCGGACGCGAGAACTCTGTGCAGGAGCAGTCGAACGGCCAGGCCGTAGAACGCCGCGGTGCAGGCGAAGCGGACGAGGTACGCCGCCCGCATCTCCGTGGCAGCTGCCACGCCCGCACCGACGAAGGCGATGGCGGCCGCCGTGATCAGCAGAGCCCGCGCCCGGCGAGTGCTACCCGCAGCACGCAGGATGGCGGCGAGCAGTGCGCTCAAGAGCACGAACGCCGTCCAGCGAGCCGTCGCGCCCCGCAACTGCAGCGCAGGCAGCACGAGCACCGTCAGGAGGATCACCGCCAGCAATAGCGTGTAGCGGCGTCCTTCCGAACCCGTTCCCATCACTCTTGCACCATGCCCTGGACCTTCAGTCCGAAGCGCTCGACGCACAGCGTGTAGAGCGTGGGGATGACGAGCAGGGTCAGGGCCGTCGAGAGCGTGAGACCGAAGATCACGGCCCAGGCCATGCCCGCCCACATGGGACCGGCGAACAGCGCGAGCGGCAGCATGCCGCCGACCGTCGTCAGGGTCGTCAAGAGGATCGGCTTCATGCGTAGCCGGCCGGCCTCCGCGACGGCCGTACGCAGCTCCTTGCCCTCGCGCACACCGCCCTCGATGAAGTCGATCAGGATGATCGCGTTATTGATCACGACTCCAGCGAGCGAGATGATCCCCAGCATCGGCATGAAGCCGAGCGCCCAACCCGTCAGGAACAGCCCGATCAGGGCGCCGATCAGCGACAGCGGAACGGCGGCAAGCACCACGAAGGGCTTCGCGAACGAGTTGTACTGGCTGATCAAGACGAGCAGGATCAGGATCCCGCTCAGGCCGAAGGCCCCCGCCAGCTTGGCCTGGCTCTTCGTGGCCTCCTCCATCTCCCCGCCGTACTCCCAGCGGCTGCCGGGCCCCATCGTGCCCACGAGCTTGTCGAGGTCCTTCTCCATGCTGGTGGCCACGTTGTTGGCGAGGAAGCCTGCCTGGGCCTGCCCTCCGACCGAGATGGCGCGGCGTTGGTTGCGGCGTGCGATGACGGCCGGTTGCCAGCTCGGCTCGAGGGTCGCGAGCGACGACAGGGGCACCTTGCCGGAGCGACCGTTCACGTAGATGCGTGACAGGTCGGTCAGCTGGCTGCGCCGGCGCTGTGGGTCTTCGCTGCGGAGGTTCTCATCGCTGCGGAGGTACTCCTCGGTGCGCAGGTAGACGGGCACGAGGTGGTCGCCCTCACGGTAGGTCGTGAGACGCCGGCCCGAGATGAGGCCGTTGAGCGTGTTGGCCACGTCCATGTTCGTGATGCCGGCGAGGTTGGCGGCCTCGGGATCGATCTTGACCTCCACCTCGTAGCTGGGGTTCCTCCAGTTGCTCTGCGGATCGGCGGCACCGGGCGTCCTGCGGAAGATCGCGATCAGCTCCTCGGCCTTCTCGCGCAGCTCGCCCGCGTCGTCGCCGATCACGCGGATCTCGACGGGATTCTTGACCGGCGGACCGAGCACGAAGCGACGCACGTCGATGCGTGCGCCCGGGATGTCGGCGACGTCGCGCTTGAGCTCCTCCACCCACGGCGCCGACACCGTCGGATTCGACGTGTTCACGATCATGTACGCGTAGTTGGGGAAGTTCTGCTCCGGGTTGCTGGTGAGCATCAGGCGCGGGCCGCCCGTGCCGACCATCGACGTGATGTGGGCCAGCCGGTCGACCTGTACGCCCTCGATCTGGGCCATGCGCGAAGCGTGGATCCTCTTCTCGACCTTCTCGACGATGCGCTCCGTGGCACGAATCGAAGAGCCCTCGGGCAGCCAGACGTGCACGAAGAACTGGTCGCGGTTGCCCACAGGGAAGAACTGGTTGCCGATGAGCGGGATGAGCTGCAGGCTCGCGACGAACGCGGCGCCGGCGATGCCCAGCGTCAGCCCCTTGTGCGCGAGACACCACAGGATGAACCTGTCGTAGCCCGACGGGCCGTCCGCAAGCTCGAGCTCCCGCTCTTCGGGCGGCGTGTCGGCCTTCTTGCGCTTGAAGAGCCCGAAGAGCCGCGCTACGAGCGTCCTGCGACGGGCGTCCTTCTGCGAGGGCCGCAGCAGCCAGAAGCACATGATCGGTGTGACCGTCATGGCGACCAGGTAGCTGATCAACAGCGTCGTCGCAACCACGACGGGCAGGCTGCGAACGTACTCGCCTACGTTGCCTTCGATCATGAGCATCGGCAGGAAGGCGGCGACGGTCGTCAGCGTCGACGTGATGATCGGAACGGCGAGCGACGTAGCGCCCTTGACCACCGCCTCCTTGCGCGGCAGGCCCTCCTCGATCATGCGCACGCTGTTGTCCGACACCACGATCGCGTTGTCGACGATCATGCCCAGCGCGATGATGAGCGACGCGATCGAGAACTGCTCCAACTCCACACCGAAGCCGCGCACCACGGTGAAGGCGGCGACCATCGAGAGCGGTACGGCCGTCGCCATGATGAGCGCCGGTCGCCACCCCATCATCAGGAAGGCCACCGCCAGCACGATCACGATGGCCTGCCAGAGGTTGGTCACGAAGTCGGAGATGAGCGTGCCCACCTGACGCGGCAGGTCGTTCACCAGGGTCAACTCCACGTCGTACGGCAGGGTCGTAGCCTTCAGCTCGGCGATCTTCGCCTCGATGTCCTTGCCCATCTGGACGACGTTCTCGCCGGACTTCATCGAGATGGCGAGCAGCAGCGCCTGGTCCGCGGTGAAGTCGCTGTGCACGAAGCGGAACTTCGGCTTCGGCGGATCGACGAACGTGCGCTTGATCTCGATCGGCAGGTCGCGGAGGAAGACGGGCAGGCCGTCTTCGTGACGCCCGACCACCACGTCGCGCATGGCGCGGTAGGCCTCGAACTCGCCCGTAGGGCGTACCGAGTAGCGGCTGTCGCCGGTGTCGATCTGGCCGCCCGGGGCGATGATGTTCTGCGCGTCGAGAAGCTGACCCAGGTGG
>JAHEIK010000081.1:0-1693 GCA_024639415.1 Planctomycetota bacterium | reverse complement strand
CGGTGACCTCGATCTTGGCCCAGTCCGCGCTCGGGACCTGGAGGTAGATGACCTCGTCTTGGATGCCGAGCTTGTCGACCTTCGCGACCGTGGGAATCGTCTTGAGCTCGGTCTCGATGCCGTCGGCGATCACCTCCAGCTGTCGCCACGTCAGGCGACTGCGCTCGGGGACCGCCGTGGCTCCCTCGACCGGCCGCTGGTACAGGGCGAGGCAGACCGAGAAGACGTCACCGAAGTCGGAGTTGACCATCGGAACGCCGCAACCCTGCGGCAGGTTGCCGCGCGCTGCGTCGATCTTGTTGCGCATCTCGTCCCAGGCCTGGTCGACGGCGTCGGGCGGTGTGGTCTCGATCAGTTCGATCGTGATGACGCTCATGCCCGTCTTGGACTCGGACACGATCTTGTCGACCTCGCTCATCTGGTTGATGGCCGTCTCGAGCGGATCGGTGACGAGTTCCTCGACCTTCGCGGCCGTCGCGCCGGGCCACATCGTGATCACGATGGCGGAGCGGATCGTGATCTCCGGATCCTCGCGCCGCGGCATGCTGCTGAAGGTCTGGAACCCCAGCAGCAGCGAGACGAGCACCATCGCCATCGTGGTCGTGCGGTGGTTGACGGTGAACCGGGTGGGGTTCATCGTGCGCGCTCCATCAGCGTCTCGAGGTCCGCCTCACGGGACACGACGACATCGGCGCCGTCGAAGACGTAGTGGACGCCGACGATGATCAGCTTGAGTCTCGGCTTCAGCCCCTCGCCCGAGATCCGACGTAGGCGCCCCACCGGCTGGTGGACCGTGACGGGAATCTCCCGTGCCTTCCCGCCCTCGACGGCGAAGACGCTGCGCGCCTCGTTGCGCACGAGGATCGCATCGTCTGGAACCCAGATCCCCTTCTTGGGGCTCTCCGCGCCCTCGAAGGTCACGGGAACGAGGTCTCCGGGCCGAATCGCCCACTCGAACCTGTCCAGCACGACACCCCGCTCGATGTCCTGGGGATCGATGTACTGGAAGTTGATCAGGAGATCGCCGTTGCCGATCTTGCCCCCGTCCGCCGGCTCGGCGCGCTGGAACGACCAGTTCAGGATCTGCATGAAGTCCTCGGGGGAGCGCTTCATGCGCTGCACCTCGATGCGCTCCAGTTCGATCGGCCCCTCGAAGAGGCGCGAGGCCCGGGGCTGCGAGAACCTGGCGCCCTTCACGCGGTAGAGCACCTGCTTGTCGCCCTCGTCCACGAAGCACTGGCGACAGACGTACAGCGGGCCGCCCTCGCCGAAGTGGCGCTCGACCGCCGGTAGCATTCCGCGGAAGTCGAGACGCACCGCGCGCTCCGCGCCCGGGTAGGTGATCCGCCGGCGCGCGTTGCGCACCAGCACGTCCACGCGGAACGTGCGGGTCGCGGGATCCGCCACCGCGCCCTTCTCGAAGACCGTCCCGAAGAGTGCGGTCTGCCGGTTGCCGAAACGCTCGATCTCGCGCGGCTGCACCTCGGCGTGGCTGCCGGGGAGGATCTGACGCTCGCGCTCGGCGCTGACCGTCACCGACACCTTGATCGGGTCGATCAGCGCCAGACACAGCACGGGCTTGCCGGCCGCGACGAAGTCGCCCTCGCTGGCATGCACGTACGTGATGCGCCCGGCGAAGGGTGCGCGGAGGACGCAGCGCTCGAGGTCCGTCTCCGCTTGATCGACGGCGACC
>JAHEIK010000468.1 GCA_024639415.1 Planctomycetota bacterium | reverse complement strand
TCAAGGTCGGCACCGTCGACATCGACAAGGCGTCCGGCGTGGCGAAGGACTTCGGCATCATGTCCGTGCCCACGATCATCTTCTTCAAGGGTGGTGAGGCCGTGGACAAGATCACGGGCCTACAGGCCAAGGCGAACCTCAAGAAGCGCATCGACGCGGTCCTGGCCTAGCCGCCAGAACCACTCGACCGACGAGCTTGCGACCCGGTGGGACCATCCCGCCGGGTCGTTCTCGTTTTGCCCCGAGCGCGCCGCCGGCTGTCACGGAGCGGTAAAACCGCCTTCGAGAGGGAGAAGAAGAGGAACCACAGAGGACACAGAGATCACAGAGCGCGACGACCTAGCCGTATACGACTCTGCATACGCCCTCTGTCAGTACTCGGACGTTGAAGTTGACCAGCAGGCCCAGGCGAAGACCGGAGGCCTTGAGATAGGAGATCAGCTGCGCGCGGTGGATCTCGGCCAGGGCGGAGACCGCCTTCAGCTCAACGATGAGTTGCTCTTCAATGAGCAAGTCGATCCTGACCTTGCCAATCTCAGCGCTCTTGTACTCGAGCCCGATCGGTGCCTGGCGCCGGTACGAGATCCCGCGAAGTCCCAGTTCAACGCCGAGGGCCTCTTCGTAGATTGACTCTAAGAAGCCGGGGCCTAGCACCTTGTGCACCTCGATCGCTGCCCCGATCACGGCTCGCATGAGTTCAGACAAGCCGTCGACCGCCGCAGGCTCCGCTCTGTGTCCTCTGTGCTCTCTGTGGTTCATCTCCGGCTCTTCTCCCGGTGACGCCACAGGCGTCACCGGGAGCTCCGCCGCGGGAGATCGGACCCACCCGACCGCATGGATCGGCCCGTGAGGACGACGACCTTCGCCGCCCTCGCTCGCCGCGACGGAACTGCCGAAGACGCCCACGCCTTCGCTGTCCTTACCTCGCGCGAGCCGCCGGATCGGTCACATCGGCCCTGACCGTCCCCCAGATAGGGGTTGAACACACCAAAGACCTCCATATGTTGGGGCCTGTCGGTTACCCGGCCTAGGATCCCCCCCGGCTTCACGGGGAGGGTGAGGTCGTGTATCGGGAAGGCCCCCTGGCAGGAGCGCGATCATGCTGCCCACCAACCTCACGCCGCTCGAGGTATTCGATGCGGGGATCCATAGCGAGACCCTCGCGTACAAGATGTACGACAAGCTGAGCAAGCGCATCGAAGTGCCAACCCTCCAAGCGCGCCTCGCTCAGCTGAAGAAGGACGAGAAGGACCACCGCAAGACGCTCCGCGCCCATCGCAAGGAGCTCTTCGGGTCGGAGTCCTCATCCATCACCGAGTCCGAGACGTCCGAGATCTTCGGCAACGTCGACGTCACCTCGGTGCAGGACAAGGAATCCCTCATCCAGACCCTCTACGCGGCCATCCGCTTCGAGGAGTTCAGCGCGTACTTCTACGACCGCCAGCGGCACAAGATCCCCAACCGCGAGGCCCGCATCTTCTTCGAGGTGCTCGCGAGTGAAGGCAAGTTCCACGCGGACATCCTCAAGCGCCAGATCGAGAGCGTGCGCATGATGCAGCTCGAGATGGACGAGCGCGGACGAGCCGTCGAGATCATCGTCTGATCTTGAGGGGCGCCTGACCGTCCCGGGCTACTGCCCGAAGTCCTGTTGGTGCGTAGGCGCGTCCGGGACCTCGAAGTCCGCGCCGGCGAAGCTGTACTTGGCCGTGGGGATGTACGCGACGTACTTGCCCGGCAGGATCCGTATCTCGTAGCGCCCCTCCGCGTCCGTCTCCACGCGGTTCCAGTGGCCGCCGGCGGGAACGGTGACGTAGAAGTAGCGGTCCTCCTTCGGAGGCTCGCCCAGGACCAGCAGGCGTCCCGTCATCTTCGTGCGCGCGGGCAGTCGCAAGGAGACCTCGGCCACGCCGCCGTCAACGATCTCGTGCTCTTCGCCCTGCAGGCGTAGGTCGTCGTAGGCCTTCTCCTTCTGCTCGGCGTCGCCGCTGCGGAAGAAGCGGCCATGGGTACCGATGTCCCGGAGCGAGAGCCAGCGCACGAGGCAGCGCCCCACGGGCAACCCCGTGATCTCGAAGCGGCCGTCGTCGCCCGCGTCTTCGAGTCGTACGACGCCGTTGCGGTACAGGATGTACACCGTCTCACCCTTGGCGGGCCGGGCGTGCTCGTCGAGGATCCGTCCCTTGATCGAACCCGACGGCGGCAGCCGGATCTCCACGTCGTCGGCATCACCGGCGCGCAAGTCGATGCCGCGCTCGACCCCGGCCAGTACGTCCGGGTGCGCGGCGATGACGTCGAAGCGGCCTGGCGTCTGGGGCGGCAGTTCGAAGGCGCCGTCCGCCCGCGTCACGGCATCCGGCTCCCGGCGGCTGATGTAGCCCGAGAGCGCAGGGCCCTGGGCGCCCGCCTTCACGCCGCCATGGATCACGTAGAGCCGCGCGCCCTTCACGGGCTCACCGGACGCGCGACGCACGGTCCCGCGCGCGACGTTCCCGTCCGCGACCTCGACGCGGATCGTCGTCGTCTCCTTCGCGAGGACGGTGACGTCCGCCACCAGGGTGGCCGGATAGCCGTCGGCGGACACCGTGGCCTTGTATGTCCCGGGCGCAACCCGGGCGAAGCGAAACGCCCCGTCGACGGAGACGAAGGGCGTCGCCCCGAGGCCCTTGCTGACCTGGGTCGCCACCATGCGCTTCATCCAGTTCTTGGGCTGCTCCATCGGCTCCAGCTGGATGCGGAAGCGGGTCACGGGCTCGCCCGACTTCGTCCGCACCACGGTGCCGTCGAGGCTTCCGGGCACCGGGAACTCGATCCGCACGTCCTCACGACCGATCTGGACGCCCAGCTCCATGTGCACGGGCATGCCGGGCAAGAGCACTCCCAGGTTCGTCGTCTCGTCCGCCGGCAGCCACTCGAGGCGCCACGTACCGTCGGCCTTGGACTCCGTGGGACGCACCGCTCCCCCCATGCCGTCGGCCGAGAAGACCCGGGCGCCGCCGATCGGCGTGCCATCGGACCACACGACGGTCCCCGCCAGCGTGTTGGGACCCGGGAGCTTGACGTCGGGCACCTCGAGCTTGGTGGTCTCGTCGAAGGCCACCTTGCGCAGCACCTGGCTGGCGCCCGACGGCGCGACGAAGAAGAACGTCGTGTCCGTGGGCTCGAGGTGCTCGAGCGTGTAGCGGCCGTCCTCGCCGGTCGTCGCCTCCATCTGCAGCCAGGGCGCGGTGTCCGGATCCGTCAGGATGATGCTCAGCGCGTTGGTGATCATCCACGTGGCCGCGACGCGGACACCGACCGCCGGCTTGCCCTCGTGGTCGAGCACGCGGCCGGTCGCCGTGGCGCCCGCACCGAGCGCAAGGTCCCCTACGTCGACCGACTCACGCCCGCGCAAGTCGAGGTCCTCGGACGACGCGACGGCGAAGCCGGGCTCCTGCACGCGGACGACGTAGTCAGCGGCGGGCGTGACGTCGAGGAACGCGAAGCGGCCGTTCGCGTCGGACGTGGCCACCAGCGTGTCGAAGCGACCGTTCACATCCGCGC
>JAHEIK010000467.1 GCA_024639415.1 Planctomycetota bacterium | reverse complement strand
GTGTAGGGGCGGGTTCCATACCCGCCCAGCCCGAGCATCACCTCGATCGTGCCGGAAACGGCTTCAGGAACCCCACCACGCCCTCGGCCACGTCGCGGCCGATCGAGACGTTCGGCCCCGAACGCGACGTGGGGTCCTTCTTGCGCACGTTCCACGTCGCGCCGTCCGCCGCCGCGGCGTGCTCCCGGTACGTGTCCTTGCCACCCAGATCCAGGAACACCGCCACCTGGCCCAGGCGCCACGGGAAGTCCGCCGTCCGGCCTGGCGTCTTGTACGACTCCCGGTCGTCGACGTCGCCGAGGAACTTGCCCTTCGGCTTCACGACGTACGTGTCGTCACCACCCTCGTCGATGAAGAACGCGTTGCTGCGCACCTCCGCCACCCCCACCGAGATGCGCTCGGCCTCGTAGTAGTCGTCGCCGTCGCCCCGGTCGATCAGGAAGGCGTTCACCACGTCCCAGCCGAATGCCAACGCCGCACCCGCCGTCTCCCACAGCTCGTGCCGGTCGTTGCCGCCCTCGTCGATGAGCGCGCCGATCGCGAAGTGCGCGCCGCTCCCCTGCGTGAAGTACACGCTCCGGTACACGTCGTCGCCGCCGCCGTCCCACATCAAGCCCGTGCCGTACCAGTAGCCCAGCCCCATCGAGAAGTTGCCCGCCTCGTAGCGGTCGTTCCCCTCGACGTCGATCAGCGCGCCCAGGCCCCCCGCCCAGACGTGGCCGTCGGAGATGTCGCCGCGACGGCCCGAGCCAACGCCCATCGCATTGCTGACCGCGATCTTGTCCTTCGAGTGGTAGTCCGCGCGCCCCGCCTTCTTCGCATCGGGCTCCGCGTAGTAGCGATCGTTGCCGCTGCGGTCGGCCAGGACGCCGATGCCTCCGGGACCGCCGAAGCCCATGCCGTCGCCCTCCCGCAGGGTGTAGGTATCGTCTCCCGCCGCATCGAGCAGCAGGCCGGCGCCGAAGAACGCAGCGCCCAGGCCCGTAGAAGCCAGCTCGTACGTGTCGTTCCCGCCCTCATCGATGAGGGCGCCGAGGCCGAAGAGGCCCGCGCCCAGGCCCCAGTGGTCCGTGCGGTAGGTGTGCGCCCCCTCCCCTGCCGCATAGACGATGCCGCAACCGAGGATGCCGCGAGCGAGCGGCGAGCGCTCGAGCATGCCGACCGCGCCCTCGTTCCCCAGCAGCAGCGCAACGGATAGCGGCTGCTCCCACGATGTCGCGCCCAGGACATGCCGACAGTTGCCCTTCTCGAAGCACACGACGGCCAAGGTGCCTGCGCCGGAGGAAAGGCCCGCCGGGTCGTTGTCGATGAGGACGGATCCGAGTCGTGTTGCGACCTGCAACTCGAACTTCGGCCAGCCGCCCTCCGGCGCTTTGACGGCGCCAAGGGAGCGCCGCACGTTCTGCACGGCCTGCAGTGCCTTCAAGCACCCATAGTGCAGCGAGTGCTCGTCGATCACGCGCTTCACGTCGTCGAGCGCGGGAAAGTACTTCGTCCCGTCCGGTGTGCTCTCGGCCAGCTTCGGCAGCGTGGCGAAGACCGCGTGCCGCTGCGCCTCGGTCACATGACGCAGACCCACCTGGATCCACGCGTGTGCGTCGCGAAGCTCGAGCAGGAATCCGCCAATCGGCCGCCGCAACGGTTCGGGGACCTTGCTGACGTCGCCGGGGTGCGGCCGTGGTCCCCGCTGGAACGGACTGGGCTTCCCGATCAACTGGTCAAGGGCGTAGCGGAGCGCATCCGTCTCCCCCGCCTTCAGGTCCAGGTGCGCCGTGTCCATCCCGAACACGCGGAAGCCGCCGATGCGCCGCTCCGTCGCGAGCATCACACCCAGCTTGTAGAGGGTCTCCTTGCCGCGCTTCGTGTCCTTCGGCTCGGCGCGCAGCAACTCCGGCGTCAGCAGGTCCTCGACCGCGTTGCCGAGCGAGCGCGTGAAGGCGTACGTGTCCAGCGGCGTCGCCAGCAGGTCCTCGAAGAACGGCATGACGTAGGGCACCGTGTTCGGATGCGGATAGCGCTGCCAGTGCCCCTGCGGCCGGTAGCCCAGATCCTGCTCCGCGATGCCCATGGCCTCGAGCGCCGCCGCGAATGCGTCCGGCGGCTCCGCGGCCGGCGCCGGGGCGTCTTCGGCGAGGGCGCCCGGGGCCAGCAGCAGGACCAGCAGGAGGGCGTGGCGTAGGACCTTGGCGCGAGCAGGCATGGCATCTCCTCCGCCGCCAACGATCGTGGCCCGTCGCCTGCGGCGCAAGGCCCGTCGCGCCGCGGTTTTTGCCCGGCACGATCCCCGGCGCCCACCAAGATGGCCCCATGCCCCAGTACGCAGCTGTCACGCCCGACCTCGTCGCGGCCCTCGAAGAGATCGTGGGCGCGCAGTACGTCGTCACGACCGATCCCGACCTCGCCGTCTACGGCCGCGACGAGACGGAGGACCTCCAATACCAAGCGGAGGTCGCCGTGCGGCCGTCCTCGACGGACGAGGTGTCGCGCATCATGCGCCTCGCCTGGGAGCGTGGGATCGCCGTCACGCCGCGTGCGGCGGGCACGGGGCTCTCCGGCGGCGCGCTGCCCGTCTTCGGCGGCATCGTGCTCTCCGTCGATCGCATGAACGAGATCCTCGAGATCGACGAGCAGAACCTGATGGTCACCGTGCAGCCCGGCGTCATCACGGGCGTCCTGCACGAGACGGTCGCGGAGAAGGGCCTGTACTACCCCCCGGACCCGGCCAGCCACGGCTCGTGCATGATCGGCGGCAACATCGCCGAGAACGCCGGCGGCCCGCACTGCGTGAAGTACGGCCTCACCAAGGACTACGTCCTCTCGCTCGAAGCCGTCATGCCGAACGGCGACGTCTTCCGCACCGGCGGCAAGCTCAAGAAGGACGTCGCGGGCTACAACCTCTCCCAGCTGCTCGTCGGCAGCGAGGGCACGCTCGCGATCGTGACGGAAGCCACGCTGCGCCTGATCCCGATGCCCCCCTACCGGCGCACGATCCTCGCGCCGTTCGACAGCCTCGACACCGCCGCCAAGGGCATCGTGGCCGTCTACCAGTCACGCATCATCCCGGCAGCACTGGAGCTCGTGGAGAAGGCGGCCATCGAGGCGGCCGAGGAGCACCTGGGCCGCTCCGTCCCCTACGGCGACGCCGAGGCGCAGATCCTGCTGGAGCTCGACGGCTACGACGAAGAGGCCATCGACCGCGACCTCATGCGCGCCGGCGAGGTGCTGCTCGAGGCCGGCGCGCTCGACGCGATGCTCGCGGACACGCCCGCCAAGGAGCGCGAGCTCTGGACCGTGCGCAAGTGCCTGGGCGAGGCCGTCAAGAAGCAGGCGGCCTACATCGAGTGCGACACGGCTGTCCCGCCCGACAAGGTGCCGGACCTGCTGCGCGGCGTGCGCGAGGTGGCCGCCAAGTACGACATCCGGCAGATCAGCTACGGGCACGCCGGCGACGGCAACATCCACGTCAACGTGCTCACGGACGATCCCGACCTCGAGGAGCGCGAGCGCAAGCTACGCCCCGCCGTGCAGGCGATCCTGCAGG
>JAHEIK010000466.1 GCA_024639415.1 Planctomycetota bacterium | reverse complement strand
CGTCGCGCGTATAGACCGTGCTCTCCTTGAAGCAGCGCTTGCCGCGGCTGCGGCGGCGGGTGCGCTCGAAGCGCTCGATGCGCGCCTCGACGGCGGCGTGCCACGTGGCGAGGTCACCCGCGCGGTCCGCGCCCAGGTAGGCACCCAGCCACGCCCGCCGTCCGTCTGCGTCGAGCACGTCGCGCAGTGAGTGCAGCCACTGCGCCAGCGCCTTGCGGCGTGCGCCGTCCCCCACCACGGCGCCGCTGCGCGAGCGATGCAGATCCGTCACGACCAGACTGCAGCCGTCGCCAGGGCCCGGCCCGGCGAGGATGTTGCCCGCGTGCAGATCGCGGTGATCGAAGCCCTGGTCGTGCATACCGCGGATGAGCCCGGCCAGGCGCTCGAGGAGCACGGTGCGCTTGCCCGGCTCCTGCTCGGGTACGACGTCCTCGACGGCACGCATGCCATCGAGGAAGCGCGCTGCGTAGAACGACGCGCCGAGCATCCCTCCGCGCCGCTGCTCCCCCATCGCCAGGGCCTCGGGCACGGGCACGCCGGCGGCGGCGAGGAAGCGCGCGGCGTCCCACTCCGCGCGGGCGCGGCCTGACCGCACGAGCGAGAGCAGGCGCTCGCCGAGCGAGCGGGTACGGTGCACCTTGAGCAGCACCGGGCCCACGCCGTCCCAAGCGACGCGACTCGTGACGCGCCCCATGCTCTCGCGCAGGACGCGCCCCTCGCGCGCACGCACGAGCGGATCGGGAAGCAGTCTGGTGTGCACGGCCTGCTCCGCGCCGCGCAACGTCAAGCCGCGGTAGCCGGCCAGCGCGAAGGGAACGGCCTCGGTCGGCGGCGGACGCTCGTCGCTCACCGGGCTCCCGCCTCACGCTCCGCCTGCGCTCGCTCCCAGAGCTGGGCGTACTTCATGAACACGTAGTGTGCGTTGACTCGCGCCACGACGTAGCCGGCCCGTCCATCCAGGAAGCCGAGACGCAGCACGTAGCCGTGGAAGAAGCGCCAAGTCGGGCGCAGCAGCATCGCGAGCAGGGAGGAGCGCCGCCCTCGGGCGTACATGGCATCTGCACGTGCCTTGCTCAGACGCGCCATCTGGCGCATCTGGTCCTCCATCGAGCGGTAGGTGAAGTGCTCCAGGTGGCCGCGAGCGATACGTCCGGTCGTGCCGTCGTGCTCGATACGGTCGTGCGGGTCCACGCCACCCCAGCGGGCATGGCCACGATGGAACAGGCGCACGCGCCACTCGGGATACCAGCCGCCGTGCTTGATCCAGCGGCCGAGGTAGAAGACCTTGCGCGTCAGATCGTAGGCGCGCGGCGTCTCCGCTCGAGCGAGCGTGCCGTCGCGTAGTGCTTCGATGCTTGCGCGCAGTTCGTCGTCGACGCGCTCGTCGGCGTCCAGCGAGAGGATCCAGTCGTGTTCGGCTGCCTCCGCCGCACGGTTCTTCTGCTTCACCCAGCCCGGCCAGTCGGTCTCGATGACCGTGGCTCCGTGGGCGCGCGCGATGTCCTGGGTCCCATCGCTGCTGCCGCTGTCGACGACCAGGATCTCGTCACAGAAGGCCACGCTCTCCAGGCACGGCACGATCCGGTCGGCCTCGTCCATCGCGATGATGCAGGCGGAGATCTTGACGCGATCCGGCGCGCTCATCGGCTGCCCTCCTCGCGCCGAGCGTAGCGGCGGTGGCCGCTCCAGGGGCGTGCCTCTCCGCTGAGACGCCACCAGGCCATGCGCAGCGCCAGGCCGCGGCCGACGCCCGTCCGCACACGCTCGAGCCACTCCGCGCCGCCCGCCTGGCTGCCGGCGTATCCCTGGAGGAAGCGCAGGGCCTCCCGCCGACCCGCAGGAATGCCCTTCAGGCGATGCTTCTCGATCGAGCGGGCAAGGCGCACGAGGTTGGTCAGGCGCTCGGCATCGTCCAGCGGTCGCTCGAACGTGCGCGCCTTGTCGAGGTCGAGCACGAGCACGTCGCCGTCGGGCGTGACCAGCAGGTTCTTCGGATGCAGATCCGCGTGGGAGACACCCGCATCGTGTAAGCGCCGGACAGCGCGTCCCGCGGCCCGAAGGACGTCCGCCGGAGAAGCTTCGATCGCGTGCGGGACGCCGTAGAGCCAGGCTTCGAGATCCAGCGATTGCGCCACCTCGCGCACGAGTAGGAAGCCGCGCCAACCCAGGGGACGCAAGAGCACGACGCAGCCGACCGCGTCCGGAACGGGGACGTCCGCGTCGAGCAGGCGGCGATGGAGGACGAGTTCCGCGAGCGGACGCCACCGTCCGCGGAACAAGCGACCGCGAACGTGGCGCAGCAGGCCGCCCTTGCGGTAGGTGCGGACGAGGAGCGACCCGTGCTCGTCCTCGACGAGTCCGAGCGGTGCGCGCCCGGAGACGCCGGCCTGCGCGAGGGTGTCGGGACTGGAGGCGACGCGCCGAACCGCCGTGCCCGCGGCGGGCAGCCAAGCCAAGACCTCCCTGCGGTCTACGCGCAGGTGCACGTCCTCCGGGACGCCGTAGCGCGTCCGCACCGCCTGACTGGACTCCGCATCGCTCACCGGACCATGATTCCTGCGGCCCAGGGGAAGGGAAGCCCTTTCCGTGAGGTGGGCCGGAGCGCGGGAGACGGGCGCCGACTGGTGAAGCCGGCGCACAGAACCAGGTTTACCTGGGTGAGGGCGGGCACGTCAGCCCGCTCCTACTTACGTGCGGATGTCGTGGCGCACCCTCGGGCGGGCACGTCGCACACGGCAGGGCGCCCCCGCCCCACGCCGCGCCGATCGGCAACGCAGCACCCGCAGCGGCGGATTCCCAGAATGCCCGGGCGGGCATATCAGCCCGCCCCTACGGGGTAAGTCCGGATGTGGTGGCGCGCCCTCGGGCGGGCATGTGGAGCCCGCCCCTACGCGCCGCGGGGAACGGCGTGCACCGCGGGAGGGAGGTCGGTTACCGCTGCTTCTCGAGTTGTTTCTTGATCTCGATGATCGCGTCGCGGACATCCGGGTCGTTGCCGCCGCGCTGCGTGAACTCCTCGTACTTGGCGAGGGCGGACTTGAGATCCTTCAGTTGCAGGAAGTAGATGTCGCCGAGGGTGACGTACATGTCGAGGTCGTCAGGCTTCAGCTTGCTGGCGCGCTCGAGTGCTTGCGTGGCGTCGGCCCAGCGCTTGCGCTGCGCCATCGTCAGCCCCAGGCCACGCCAGCCGAAGAACGACTTCTCGTCGAGCGCGATGGCCTGCTGGTACCACTTCTCGCACTCCTTCCACTTGTTCTGGAAGTACATGTTGTCGCCGAGCCACACGACGATGTTCGCGTCCTCCGGCAGGATCTTGTGCGCCTTCTCCAGGAGCTTGTACGCCTTGGGGAACGAGGCGACAGCCTCGTAGTCGAAGGCGCAGTTGATGAGCGCGCGCAGGTTGTCCTGCTGGCCCTTCGTCTTCAGGATCTTCTCGTAGATCTTGATGGCCTCGCCGTACTTGGCCTGCGCATCCAACGTAGCGCCGAGGTTGGCCAAGGCGGTGATGAAGTTGCGGTCGAGATCGAGGGCGCGTTTGAACTGCACCTGGGCCTCGGACACC
>JAHEIK010000465.1 GCA_024639415.1 Planctomycetota bacterium | reverse complement strand
CGCTCATCGGCGTCGCATTCGGGATCGGCTTCACGATCGGACCGGCCATCGGCGGCCTCGGCCACGCGCTGCATCCGGCGGCGCCCGGCTTCATCGCCGCGGGCTTCTCGCTGCTGGCCTTCCTGTTCTGCCTCAAGCGCCTGCCCGAACCAGAGCGGCATGCCGAGGCCGGACGCCGGACCTGGTTCGACGTCGCCTCGTTCAAGCGCGCCCTCAAGGTCCCGACACTGGCGCTGATCTTGTTGCTCGGGTTCCTGACGATCAGCTGCTTCGCACTCCTGGAGTCGGTCCTCGGCCTCCTGGGTCGCGAGGTACACGGCCTGCGCTACGACCAGGTCGGACTGCTGTTCGCCTGGCTCGGCTTCTGGTCCGTGATCGCCCAAGGCATGATCGTCCGCCGCTACATGCGGCGCGTCGGTGAAGTGCGCTTCGTGCTCATCGGCTGCGTACTGCTGGCCGGAGGCATGGTCGCCTTCAGCCTGGCAGGCTCACTCATGGGGCTCATCGTCTTGTCGCCCCTCGCCGTCCTCGGCTACTCGATGATCTCGCCCTCGCTCAACTCGCTGCTATCACGCCGCTCCGAGCGCAGCGTGCAGGGCGGCATGATGGGCGTCAACCAGTCGCTGCAGAGCCTCGGGCGGATCGCTGGGCCCATGCTCGGCCTGCCCCTCTTCGGCATCTCGGTGCCGCTGCCCTTCTACGTGGGCGCAGGCATCGTGGCCGTCTGCTTCCTGCTCGGGCTCGCGCTCGCGCGCGGCCCGGCGGTCGACCGCAGCTGAACCTGCGACTCGCTACGCTCGCTCAGGGCTGGCTGCTCAGCTCGATGCTGAGGCCCTGCACCGCGGGTTGGTCGGGCACGAAGTCGATGGGCACGGCATCGGCCTCCGTGGGACCGCCGAGCCAGCCACACGCATCGCTCGACTCACAGAAGAAGCCATCGGCGTCCAGGTCTTCGCCCGACTGCAGGCGGTAGGTGGCGGCCGGCAGCCGCCGGATCCAATAGCGGTAGCCGCGCTCCGCCAGCGCGTTCGCCTTGCGCCGGGCGATGCCGGTACCTTCCTCGATGGCAACCACGGGCAGGGCCTGCCCGGCACGCGTCCGCTCCTGCACGTAGAGCACGACGCGGAGCGACCCCAGCGTGCCCTGCGAGTTGCCGATCAACAGAGACCCGCTGTAGCGCCCAGGCGTGCTCGGCAGGCGACTGCGGTCCACCTCCACCGTCACACGCTCCATGCTCACCGGCGGCAACGGCCGGTCCGCCTCGTGCAGCGTCGCGCTCAACCAGTCGGCGCCGTCGTCCGTCACGCCCGTCGCGAAGAACACGTTGAGTGTGCCGCCGCCGCCGTTGAACAGCGGTACGTCGATCGATGTGCGCAGGCCCTCGAACTGCAGCGAGTTCGTCGGCAGCATCAGGTACGGAGCATCGTTGCGCGGGTTCTCGAGCCGCTTCATCACGGCCTTCGCCGCCTCGTGCACCTGCAGCAGGCCGGAGCCGTAGGCGAGGTCCTCCCCGGTCTGGCCCAGGTCCAGAGCCGTAGCGCGCAGGATCGCGGCGAGGTCGGCTCGACTGAGCGTGGGGTCGAGGGAGAGCAGCAGCGCCGCCGCGCCTGCAACGTGGGGCGCCGCCTGGCTCGTGCCCACTTGGTAGCCGTGCGACCAGGGCGCCGACTCGAGGGTCTCGTCGCGCGCGGCAGAGAGCACACCTTCGTGCCAGCCATCGTTCCACTGGTCCACGCTGAAGCCGCCGCCGGGAGCGGCGATGTCGACGGCACTGCCGAAGCTGGAGTAGCCGGTCGTGAGCAGCTTGCCGTCGACCGCGCCGACAGCGAACGTACTCGGGTAGGCGGCCGGATACTGCACGACGCCGCCGTTGTTGCCTACGGCAGCGACGACGAACGCGCCGCGGTTGGCGGCACGCTCGCACGCGTCGCGCAGTTCCTCGCTCTCCTGCAAGAGACCGATCGACAGGTTGATGACGCGCGCGGGAACCGGCATCGACTGCCCGTCCGCGGTCACGTGCAGACCGACGGCAAAGAGGATCGCGTCCGCCGCATCGCTGGCAAGACCGCCTCCGGCTCCCAGGGCGCGCAGCATCATCACGCGGCAGTTCGGCGCGACGCCCGTCACACCGTAGCCGTCACCGGCGCGACCCGCGATGATGGCGGACACATGCGTGCCGTGCCAGACCGAGAGTCCACCGCTGTCGCCATGGTCGCCGGTATCGGTCGGATCCGGATCGCGCCCGTCCCCATCGGCGGAGTTCGAGGGCGAGCTCACGAAGTCGTAGCCCGGCACGATGCGGCCGGCGAGGTCGGGGTGATCGACGATTCCGCCGTCCACGACGGCAACCACGATGTTCTCGTCTCCGTGCGTGAGGTCCCAGGCAGACGGTGCGCCGATCGCGCGCATGTTCCACTGGCGGTTGAACTCCGGATCACCCGGCTCACCGAGCGGCCGGACGATCCAGTCGGGCTCGGCCCAGAGCACGCCGTCGAGTTCGGCGAGGCGCGTGCAGAGCGACGCCGCCTGTGCCTCCCCTGCAGCCGCGGCCGCAAGGTGCACGCGGTAGCTGCCTGTGGCCGTACGCCGCCCGAGACCGAGACCCTCGCGCGCACAGAAGGCCTCCACGTCGCACGCCTCATCGAAGCGCACGAGCACGTGGCTCCCGGCACAGGCCTGCGTCGGAGCGATCGGCGCGACCTTGGCTTGCACCGCCGCGACGGTGGCCGAGGCAGCAGCCGGGGCCCGCAGCGGGGTACCCATCGGATCGGTCCCGGTGAGGCGCAAGACGTACCAGCCGTGGCCGGCCTCGGCCGTGACCACGACGTCGTAGGCCTCGCCGGCCTGCACGTCGAAGGTGAGCGTGCGCGGCATCCCCGAGCCGGTCACCGCAAGGCTTGCGCCGGTGGCGCGCCGCAGGACCTCGACATGGAAATCGTTCACGTCGGTGCTGATGGGATCGATGCCGAGGAAGTCGAGCTCGAGCCCGACGACCTGCGCGCGGACCGAGGTGTAGATGAACGCGTCCACGGGGTCTACGCGACCGTAGCGCTCCGCGGTCCGGCCGAGCTCGCCGGTCACCTCGAGCGTGCAGCGCGGCCACACGGGCGGGAGCCGGAACGGCTGGGCACTGGAGTCGTTGGGCTCCTGCTCGATGATCCGTCCGAGGTCGTAGCCGGGCAGCAGGACGTCGCCGCTGAAGCCGTCGATGGCTACGGGCAGGACGGGGCCGCCGCCGCCACCCCCACCCCCGCAGGCAGCCACGGCGAGGAAGGTCACGGAGAGTACGAGCGCGCGGAGCGGTGCCGGCATACGCGCAGAACAGCGCTGCGAAGCGGGATCACCCATCGTCGTGTGGCCTCCTCGAGGTCTTCGCAGCCCAAGCCCAGGGCGGCGCAGATCCTACCCGCGATCGCAGGGATTCCGGACGCGAGCCGTGCAAACCTTCACGAAGGAGCCTTGGGCCGCCATTGCCGGTACCGTCGTCGGCGTGCCCGCACCGCTCGCCACCCTCACCCCCACCGACCTGCTGCTGCCGATCACGTGCGCACTGGCAGGCCTGTG
>JAHEIK010000464.1 GCA_024639415.1 Planctomycetota bacterium | reverse complement strand
CCGCAAGCACCCTGCGGCGTTCTCGCTGGAGAGCCTGATTCCCGTCGGCCTCACCCTCGGGCTCCCTGTTCTGGCGGCCGCCCCGCTGCTCGGCTTGCCGTGGGGCTGTGTGCTCGCCGCGCCCTATGCGCTCTACGTGCTGCTTGCCTTGCTCTTCGCCGGGCGCGCCGCCGGGCGCGTCGGCTGGGGTCTGCTGCTGCCCATAGCGGCCGCGTTTCCCGTGCTGCACACCGCGTTGGGTTGGGGCTATCTGCGCGGGCGCTTCTCTGCGATGCCGCGCAGCGCGGACGCTTCGGCGGTCGATGAAGAGCACGAGCCCTCATGACACCCTGGTCCCAATCCCGCCGCCCCGCCTCGGACCCACTGGCCGGGCTGCGTGCCCACGTCCTGCAGCCGCTCTTCGGCGGAGTACAGGCGCGGCGTGCGCGCACGTTCGTCCCGAGCGTCAGCCGCCGCTTGGCCCTGCCGCGCGAGGCTTCCAGGCGTGTGCACGCGGAGTCCCTCCGCAGGCTCCTCCTGCACGCGCGCAGCAGCGTACCGCTCTACCGCGAGCGCATGGTCGCCGCCGGCTTCGATCCCGCGCGCATGGATGACCCGGCTGAGATCGCGCGGTTGCCCGTTCTCACGCGCGAGGACGTCGCCGCTCAGGCCGCGCAACTGCTCTCGTCCCGGCACGCCGAGCGCTCCCTCGTCGAGGCGCGCTCCGGCGGGACGACCTCCGATCCCGTGCCGTTCATGCAGCCGCACGCTGCGATCGCGCGCAAGGACGCGGCCGCCATCGTGCTGCGCAGGAATCTCGGCTGGCATCCAGGTGACCGCGTTGCGGGTCTATGGGGCGCGGTCGAGGACCTGCCGGGGCGCCCCCAAGGCGTGCTGCGGCGGCTCAAGGCCGCGGCCAAGCAGCGCATCGACGACACGCTCTGGCTGCCGGCCGCCGACCTCTCCGACGCCAAGCTCGATGCGTTCGCCGCCGCGCTGCGCGCCTTCGCGCCGGTGGCCTTGCAGGCCTATCCAACGGCGGCGGACCTGCTGGCGCGGCGCATCCTCGAGCGGCATGCGCCGCTGGACATCCCGCTTGTGCTCTTGACGGCCGAGACGGTGTTCCCCGCACAGCGCGAGCGGATCGCTGCGGCGTTCGGCGGAGACGTCCATGCATTCTACGGTGCGCGCGAGGTGGGCTGGATCGCCGGCGAGTGTCCCGAGGAGAGCCGCCTGCACGTCAACACCGACGGCATCCATCTCGAGGCAGACGCGGATGGCCGCCTGCTCGTCACGGACCTCGTCAACTACGCCATGCCGCTCATCCGCTATGCGGTGGGGGATCGCGGTGCCCTGGCCGAGGGGTCGTGCCCGTGCGGCGACCCGCGGCCGGTGCTGCAGGCGCTGCACGGGAGGGTGAACGACGTCTTCATCCTCCCGTCCGGGCGCCGGGTGCCGGGCTCGATCTGCGACGTGCGCAACTACCAACTCGTCGACGGGATCGTCGAGACGCAGCTCATCCAGGATGTCGTCGAGCGTCTGACCGTGCGCTGGGTTGCGGGCCCCACCTTCCAGCCTCAGCATCTCGACACGCTACGAACGTTCCTCGATGAGACCTTCGACCACGAACTCGAGTACGACTTCGAGCGCGCGGAGCGCATCGAGCCGCAGCCCAATGGCAAGACGCGCTACTGCATCTGTCGCGTGGAGGAGCAGGCATGAGCGCCGGCGATCGACAGCGTGTCCTCGTCATCGACGAGGCCCTGCCCCATCCGCCCGACTCCGGCAAGCGCATCCGGACGTTCGAGCTCCTGCGCAGGCTCGCCGCGGAGTTCGAGATCACGTTCGCCTACCACCGCGAGGGCGGACCCGACGCCGCGGCGGAGGCCGCAGCGCAGGATGCAGGGCTGCACCTGCTTCCCGTCGACCGCACGCCGCTCAAGAAGCACGGTCTGCGCTTCGCCTGGGATCTCGGGCGCAACCTCCTACTGCCCGTGCCCTACATGGTGATGGCGCACCGCACGCGGGTCCTGCGGGCAGCCGTCCGCGATGCCGTCGAGCGCCTGCAGCCGGCCGTCGTCCACGCCGAGTGGACACCACTGGTCGCCAACGTGCCCGAGGGGCGCGTGCCCGTCTGCGTCTCGGCCCACAACGTCGAGACGCTGATCTGGGAGCGCTACCACGAGAACGAGAAGCGGTTCGCACGGCGCGCCTACATCGGAACGCAGGTACGCAAGGTCCGCCGCTTCGAGCAGCGGGCGTTTCGCGCGGCCGACGGCGTCATCGCCGTCAGCGAGGAGGACGCCGTCACGATCCGCCAGTGGCGCGGGCGTGACGGCGTGACGGTGGTGCCCAACGGCGTCGATGTCGACAGCTTCGCACCGCAGCCGGAGGTGGCGGTGCGGCCGGACGAGCTGCTCTTCGTCGGCTCGCTCGACTGGCGACCGAACCTGGACGCCGTGACGTGGTTCCTCGATGACGTATGGGGGCGTATCCAGGCGGAGCGGCCGCAGGCACGCCTCACCGTCGTCGGGCGCAATCCGCCCCAGTGGCTGAGCGAGCGCTTGGAGCAGACTGCCGGTGTCGAGCTGGCCGGTTCCGTGCCGGACGTGAAGCCCTACGTCGCGCGGGCGGGGCTCTCCATCGTGCCCCTGCGCATCGGTGGGGGCTCGCGCCTCAAGATCTCCGAGGCGCTGGCGATGGAGCGACCGATCGTCTCGACGTCCGTCGGCGCAGAGGGACTCGACCTCGGCGACGGCATCACGCTCGCCGACGGCGCGGAGGCCTTCGCCGCGGCCGTGCTCCGCGCGCTGGCCGACCCGGCGGCGACGGCCGCCGAGGCACGCCGGGGGCGCGAGCGCGTACTCGCGACGTACGCATGGGACAAGATCGCGCCGCTGCAGGCGGCGGTGTGGCGCTCGCTCGCGGCGCGGAGCACGGCATGAGGCGCCTGCTCGCACGACTCGCTGCCCGACTGGGCGTCGCCGCCTTCACGCGCCGGCGCACCCGTCGTCGGCTGCTGGTGCTGATGTACCACGGTGTCGTCGAGCACCCGCTCGAACCGTTCTGCTGGCATCAGCTACCCCTCGCCGCGTTTCGGGAGCAGATGGCCTGGGTGGCCAAGCGCTTCCAGGTGCTTCCGCTGGAAGACGCGCTGCAACATCTGGCCGCGGGCACGCTGCCCGACCATGCCTGCGCGCTCACGTTCGACGACGGCTTCCGCAACAACCTCACGCTCGCCGAGCCGGTGCTGGCCGGGCATGGACTCACGGCGACCGTGTTCCTGCCCACGGACGTCATCGGCACGGGCGGACTCCTGTGGCCGGATCGCCTGTGGCTGGCGCTCAAGGCAGAAGGTGCGGACGACGCGCGTGTCGCCGCGACGCTGCGGGCCTGCAAGGCCCTGCCGCGTGCCGAGAAGGACGCGTTCCTGGCCGACGTCGCGGCCCAGGTCGCCGCGCCCTCTCCCGAGGATGCTGCGCCGTTCGCGCTGCTCGACTGGGACGAGGTGCGTGCGATGCAGGCACGCGGCGTGATGACGTTCGCGCCGCACTCGACGACGCACGAGATCCTGTCGCGCTGTGATG
>JAHEIK010000463.1:2916-3573 GCA_024639415.1 Planctomycetota bacterium | reverse complement strand
CGACGTTCTCCTGGGACATCGCCGCGAGGCGCGCCTCGAGCGAGGCGCGCTCGGCACTACCCGGGGCGTACGTGCGTACGGGCTCGTTGGCGGGCTCGTCGCGACGGAAGACCGTGTTCAACATGGCGTGGAACCTCCTCATGCACGCGGGGCGAGCAATCTAACGCGGCGCCCAGAAGCGGGCGCGCCTTGCCCGAGGGCGGGGGTGGGAGGGCGCGCAGGGGGTGGGCATGGAGGCCCTGCGGAGGCCGCGGCGCGGGCGCGGGCGGGTAGAAGGCCTACTTCGCGAGCGCCTTCTCGATCAGCGCCAGCGCCTTGTCGAAGGCGGGATCCCCGCCCGGCGTGTGCTCCACGCGGATGTCCGGTGCGATGCCCGTGCGCTCGAAGCCGCTGCCATCCGGGAAGAGCGAGATCCAGCGCGAGTACCAGACCCGCACACCGTTGGGCAGCGCCACAGGTGCCGGCGCGCCGCTCGAGCCACGCGTGGGCAGACCCACGAGCGTCACGTTGGGCAGGGCGCGGCCCATCATGGCCATGGCCTCCCCGCTGCTGACGCAGCCGGGGCCGACCAAGGCGATCACGGGGCCCTTGTAGCGCACCCGGCGCGGGTTCAGGTAGCGCTCGCCGCCGGGGTGGAAGTCGTCGTGCCCGGGCCCC
>JAHEIK010000463.1:0-2906 GCA_024639415.1 Planctomycetota bacterium | reverse complement strand
GTGCTGCCCCCATGCCTCCTGGCCGCCGCCGTTGACGCGCAGGTCCAGGATGATGGCGGGCAGGTCGAACAGCTCGCGCCAAGCACCGTCGAGCTGCCCCAGCTGCGGGCGCGACCCCTCCATCGAACCGATCGCCAGGTAGCCGTAGCCGTCCTTCGTGCGCCCCGCGATGACGTTGCGCAGGACCTGGCGGTGAGCGCTGAGGCGCTTCATGACCTCGGGCAGCTCGAAGTTCAGCTTCACGCTGGCCGCGTGCGGGACCTGTCTGCGCTGTCGCGGTGCGTCGATCCAGATGTGTCCGTCTTGGAGCGCGGCCAGCAGCGGCGTGATCGCCTTGACGAACGCAGCGGGCGTGGTCGCTGCCTCGGCCTGCTCGCGGTGTGCAGCCACCAGCTTCTTCCAGTCGATCTCGTGCTGCTCGAAGAAGGGGTAGTAGCGGTCCATGTCCTGGACCAGCACGTCGAAGCTGGCCTTGGGATCGACCCGCGAGAGCGTCATCCGGCGCACCTCGAAGCGGCCGGTGAGCGAGCAGAAGAAGCCGGCTTCGCCGTAGGCCGTCCCCTTGGGTGCCTGGATGTGCAGGAAGCCCTGCTGCCACGTCTCGCTGTGGATCTCCGTCAGTGGAAACGCAAGACGAGCACCCTGGGCGTCCTTGAAGAAGGCGCCGATCCAGCGATTGGCGAACTGGTGCTTCTCCCGCACCAGCCCGGCCGCGCGCGCCTCGAAGTCGAGCCGGAAGACCTCGCCCGGCTTGGCCGCGAAGCGCTGACTGAGCAGCATCCAGCGACGCGCGGTGGGTGACGTGACCGAGGCGATGCCGCCGCCCTCGAGCGGCTCGAAGCGG
This sequence comes from Planctomycetota bacterium, assembly GCA_024639415.1. GTDB lineage: Bacteria > Planctomycetota > PLA2 > PLA2 > JAEUHO01 > JAHEIK01. The sequence goes on along the minus strand of JAHEIK010000463.1, from coordinate 2,062 downwards.
TTCGTCTCGCTCTCGGGCCCTGGGAAGCCGCTGCGTGCGCCCTCGCTCGTCCGCCAGCCGACCGGTACGCCGCTCTTCCACGCGGAGAAGCCGCTGTTGTCCAGCAACGCCTCGTCGGCCTGCGCGCGGCGGGCGAGCAGGGCCAGACCTCCCACCAGCGCGCCGGCGTCCAGCAGCAGCACCAGGGCCATGAACAGGAGGCTGCGACGCGCCATGAGGGTCTCCGCGAGGACTGCCCGTCGAACGGTACACTGACGCGCCGGCCTACGCCCAGGAGAGCCATCGATGAGCCGCATCCCGCCCCTTCCCCAAGACGCAGCCTCGCGCGCGCGTGGCCTCGCCGACCGCGGGAAGGGGATCGCGTGAAGCGCCTGCATGCCCTCGTCGGCCGCGAGCAGGATCTCGCCGAGACTGCCAATACGCTGCGCGCTGCCGTTCGTGCTCTCTCCGCCACGGCGGTGGGGGGCTTCCAGATGACTTGCTCGGACGAGAGCGAGCACGAGTGCAGCGCGGCGTTCGAGCGCGGCTTCGCTCTCGAGCTCCTCCCGCGCCTCAAGTTCGGCGAGCGTGTTCCGTTCCGGATCGCCAATCCCGGGGCGCGCTACGAGTGGGGTGCCGTTCGCATCGCCGAAGACCACTTCTCCACGGCCGAGGCGCGGCGCGGCTTCCTCGCGCTCGTGGTGAAGATCAACGGCCACGTTGCCGTGGCCGAGCCCGGCAAGTCCGACTTCGCGTTCGGTCGCACGGATCGCTACGGCGACGAGTCGGTCTACTGCGGCGCCATCGCCGCGATGCTAGGCGACAGCGACCTGCCCTGGGTCGAGGACCTACGGGCCGACCTGGGCGCCGAGGGCCGGGACCGGCTGGCGACCCTGCGCTCCGCGGAGCTCTCGGTGGATGGGCGCAACGCCCTCTTCGGCGCGCTCACGGCCGCCCGCCTGCAGGCGCGCAAGTGCGTGCTCGACATCCAGGACCACGTACCCGCGGCCCCGACCGTCTACGTCGTGATGCACGGCGTGACGCTGAACAAGCCCGGCCCCGACAGTGAGCTCATCGGCGGCGTCTACGTGCTCGACCATCGCGGTCCGGAGCGCCGGGAGCACTACCACGGCTTGGGCGATGATCCTGCGGCCTACGTCCTGACACGATCGGACGGCCGGCTGCACGTGAGCGATCCAGGTTCGCAGCGCGAACGCCTCGTGCGCGACCATCGCGCGCTCGCCGGTGCGCGTCTGCGCGGCCTGGCGGACGGTGAGCGCACGCTCGATGGGGAGGCTCACGACCTGCTTGCGCGGGCAGGGCAGGAGCAGGCCGGCGCAGAGGGGGCGGGCCGCAGCACACTCGCGGGGTTGCTCGCGGCGCTCGCTTCGAGGTCGCCACTCGCCACCGCCTTGCTGCTGGTCGCGGAGGGCGCGGTCGGGATCCACGACGTGTACCGGCTGCAGCGCAGCGCCGAGCCCGAGGAGCAGACGCGCTTTGCCCGCCGACTCGTCGAGGCCGTGCGGCAGCGCGCCGACCAGCTGCCCCCCGGGACCGCGCGCCGCGTGGTGGACGCCCTGCGCCGTGAGTTCGAGGACGCCGCTCCCCGGTGAAGGCACTCTGCGCGAGACTCGTCGTGCTGCTCATGGCGCTGGGGCTGGCGCCGCTGCCCGACGTGTGCGCCGACGTGCACACGATCGAGAGCGCGCACTACCACCTCGACTTCGAGGGTGCTCGCAGTGACGCCGAGGAAGCGTCACGCGTCCTGGAGGCGGCCTGGCCGTCGTTCTGCAGCTTCTTCGGAGCCGAGCCCGAGCTGAAGCCAGGCGAGAAGCTCAAGGTGCGCTTCTACGCTTCGCGGGAAGGCTGGGCCATGGGAATCCGCAAGGACGGAACGGTCCCGCCCGCGTCGGCCGGTGGGTACTACTGGCCGGCCACGAAGACCGCCCATCTCTATCGCCAACCCACGCAGTACTTCACGCGCGTCCTGCTCGTGCACGAGGCGGCCCACCAGTTCCACTTCCTCGCGCGCACGCGCAACAGGCAGCCGGCCGCCAGCTGGTACACGGAAGGCGTTGCGGAG
>JAHEIK010000462.1 GCA_024639415.1 Planctomycetota bacterium | reverse complement strand
AGGAGGGCGAGCGCGTGATCCTGACCGTGGCCGACAAGGGCGTCGGCATCGCGGCCAAGTCGCAGAAGGCAATCTTCGAGCCCTTCCAGCGTGGTGGCGACGAGCTGACGCGCACGGCGACGGGCATCGGGATCGGGCTCGCGCTCGTGAAGCGCTATGCCGATGCGCACGACGCGCGCGTGCACCTGACCAGCGCCCTCGGCAAGGGCACCACGATCGAGGTGCGCTTCCGCCTCTGAGCGCCAGGAACGTGGAAGTGGCGTGTGGCGAATCTCGCTGAGGAGGACGGTAGCTTCCGCCCTGGGCCCCTGGTTCCGGGTCGCTACCGGTTGACCGTCATGCAGGACCTCAGGCAGCAAGGACGTCGAGATCGTCATCAAGTAGGCGGCGGGACCCGGCGGAGCCGGTGTACAAATGCGCCGTGCCCGTCCTCCCCGCCCTCGCCTGGCTCGAGCAGCTCGATCAGACGCTGCTGCACTGGATCAACTGCGACCTGCACTCGCAGGGACTGCAGGACGTGCTGTTCTTCATCCAGTCGCGTGACGTGGGCGTGCCGCTCGTCGTCGTGCTGATCGTGGGCATCCTCTTCGTGCGCGGACGGCGCACGGCGCTGCGCGTGCTCCTGACCTGCGTGTTCGCCTTCCTCGTGGGGTGGGGGCTGGCCGAGGGGATGTGGCGCGCGTTCGAGCGACCGCGTCCGCCGCACGTGATCGATACGGTCCTCCGCACGCCAGAGGAGCGTGCCACGTGCGCCGCGCATCCCGAGTCGGTGAGCGTGCGCAAGTACATCTCCCGGCGCCCCGGCTTCCCGAGTCAGCACGCGCTGCACTCCGCGGCGTTCGCGACGGCGCTCTTCCTCGCCGTGCGCTGGGTGGGTCTCTTCGCCGCCGTCTACGCGCTGCTGGTGGCGGTCGCGCGCGTGATGATCGGCACGCACTGGCCGAGCGACGTCATCACGGGATTGATCCTGGGGCCGCTCATCGCCTGGGGTGTGTGGCGCCTGCTCCCGCGCGTGTTCGGGCTTGTCGGGCTGCGTTCGTGGCTCGCGGCACCGGATGTTCAGGCCGTTTCAGAAGGATCGTCGGAGCCGGATGGCGAGCGGGGGTAGACTCGTCGTCTCGGTGCGGATGCCGGCGTGGATGTGATTACCGAACATCGTCTGAGGCAACTTGAACTGGATCCGGCCTGCTTGGCGGATGGGTCCGGCAGTGAGCGAGCACAGCGCATCTACGAGGCGTTCATCGCGCGGATCCCCTACGAGAACCTCTCGAACAACCGTGCGGTAAAGGAGCAGCCGGACGATCCGGAGGCCTGGCCGCGGGCCACGGACAAGCTCCTGCGCGAGAATGCGGCGCACGGCCTGGGTGGGACGGGCTTCTCGCTGGCCTACGCCTTGCGTGACCTCTTCCGTGGAGCGGGCCTCACCGCCCACTGCTCGCTCGGGCACAACCTCGTCACCGAGCAGGCGCACGCGGCCGTCGTGCTCTACGCCGAGGTGGGGCCGCTGCTCTACGACCCGGCGCTGCTGATGAGCGGCCCGATCCCCGTCAGGCCGGGCGGCGAGCTGCACGATCCGATCGGGATGCTGCGGCTCGAGCCGCGCTGCGGGCCGACCCTCACTGTGACGCTGCGCATGAGCTGCGGCGATCGGCCGAGGCTGCCGGGCGATCCGATCTGGCAGGCGCCCGTGGATGCGTCCGGAGACCGGGCGATCTACTCGATCATCCCCATGCCTGCGCCGCCGCAGAACTACCGCCAGGCGTGGCTGGCGTCGTTCTATCGGGGCCGCCCGCTACCGCTGCGCTTCGCGCGGCGCGTGGGGGATCGGGTCTACCGCTACGGTGAGCGGCCCGGCAGCATCGAGATCCTCAGTGCCGACAAGCGCGAGGAGGTGTCCGTCGGTCCGGACCCGGCGCACCAGCTGCACGAGGTCTTCGGCATCGACGAGTCCTGCCTGCGCGCCTGGTTCGAGCGCACGCCGTAGGGGTCGCACGGGCCGGGCAACGACTCCCCTTCGCCAGGCTCAGGGTCGCGATGCCCCTACGGCGACCTGAGGGGCGTCGCTGTCTGTGCAGGCCGTAGGGGCGATCCCGAGTGAGCCTGAGCTTGGCGAAGGCGAGCGGAGTGGTCGCCCGACCCGTGCGTTGTCGTGGGCGCGATGCGAACTCGCAGGGGTTCCGCAGGTCGCATGGGAGGCCGCCCTACGACGTCTTCTTCACGCCGATCGCCACGACGATGCGGCGATCGGTCTCGCCCGGGTAGACCAGCGGCAGCAGCAACAGCGTCTCGTTGTCGAGAATCTCGAAGTCCGACGTCTCGCTATGTGTGCGCTTCGAGCCCGGGTGCCACACCGGGACGTCGTAGAGCGCCGCTTCCTGCTTCGTCTTGGGGTACGTGCGCTGCTCGATCGACTTCAGCCGCGCAGCACGGGCGCGCACGCGCACGCTGCGCAGCGAAGCGCCGTCCTGCTCGAACTCCACATTCGGGCGCACCTCGACGACGAGCCCCTCTTCCGCCGTGCCCGGGACGGGTGTGAAGCACTCGCGCTCGTGGTCGATCAGCCGCCGCCGTAGGTCCTTCGTGATCGAGTGTGAGCGCATCGGCGTGTGCGCCACTTGCTGGGTCGCCCGCGCAGGCAACGAACGGCGCGTGTCGAAGAGGCCGTCCCGCTTCACGAACTCGGCCATGGCACCCTCGATCGTCGCGCGCGAACCACCCTTGACACGCCAGTTGCCCCGGGCGTTGCCGGACATGCCCTCCAGGCTCGTCCACTGCTTGAAGACCGCGTTGGGGACGGCCGCCGAGACCACGGTCACCTGATAGAGGTCGTTCTCGCGTGCCCGTAGGCGCTGCACCGCCTGCTGCAGGCGAATGTGGTCGTCGTTACTCATCGTCCCGATCACGAGGTGGTCTTGCACGACCACCGCGTCCGCCGCACCCGGTGCGTCGGGATCGATGCGTGCCAGCGACATCAGGATGTTCGCCAGGTTGCCGTCGCGCAGGCGCCGGCGATCAGCGGCGCTCATGCCTTCGGACGCCGTGCGCAGCGCCGGCCAGTTCTCGGGAATCACCTGGTCTTCGACCTCGGTCGAGAGCGGCCCCAGGCGGTACTCGCGCGAGATCAGGTCGGCGGGCACGATCGAAGGCTGATCCGTCACGCGCGGGGGATCGGGCGTGGGCGTGTCCTGGCGTGTCGTGCCGATCAGCACCAGCAGCTCACCGTACTCCTTGTTCGTGTCGGGGAACGGATTGGGGAGGCCCTGCAGCACGAACGTGGCGTAGTGCGGGACCTCGCGGTCGGCCTCGATCGCGCGCTCGGTGAGGATCGGACGGCGCGTCCACATCGGGTTCGCGCGGCTCGTGCGCGGCACCACGTGCGAGGCGGTGAGCGGATGCGGCTGCGTCACGCGCGCACGCAGCGACAGGGCACTGCGGTCGTTGCCCGGTCGCGTGCGGTTCGGCATGTCCTCGGCGTAGAGGTCGAGCCACAGGCCGTAGCGCGCGTTCTCGTCCTCGATCGTGAGCCCCGGCTCCGGCACCTTGTAGTACGCCGGATGCTCCGCGGTGAAGCGCGT
>JAHEIK010000461.1 GCA_024639415.1 Planctomycetota bacterium | reverse complement strand
CCGGTCGCTTCGACGCGTCGCACACGCTGCGCATGAAGATCATCAAGGAAGACCCCAAGCAGATCTCCAGTCAGCTGAAGCCCATCGTGCGCAACATGCTCGCGTCGGCCTACACGATGGAGGGCTACGACGCCGCCCGCAAGAAGCTCGAAGGAGCCGTCAACGTCATGGTCGGCCACCAGGCCAAGGCCGTCGATCAGGCGCAGTCGAAGATGGAGATGATGGTCGGCCGGCTGCGGGCGACGCAGCCCGACTCCCTCGACGCGAACGGCCGCCTGAAGACGACCGAGCGCAGCGAGATGGACAAGGCCGAGCGCTCCGTCCACGGCGCGATCAAGGCGTTCGACAATGCCGAGTCGCTCATGAAGATGATCAAGGACGCGCCCAAGGCCTTCGCCAACCTCGGCAAGCCCGCACCGGCGTGGACGCTCGAGCACGCGTTCGGTGACGTCCAGGACCTCGCCTCGCTCAAGGGCAAGGTCGTCGTCCTGGACTTCTGGTCCACGTGGCCGGACGACTGCAACTTCCCCGTGATGCGCGATTTCCAGAAGGCCTACGCCGGCAAGGATGTGGTGTTCGTGGGCGTCACGGCCACGGCCGTCGTCTGCTACGAGCAGCGCTTCGACTTCGACGAGGACATGAAGTCCAAGGCGCGCCCGGGCCGCAAGTTCTACGCGGCGCGGCTCGCGACCGGGGACGACCTCGAGGACGAGAACCAGGCGATCTTCGGCGAGACGAAGTACCGCGAGCGCGAGACGGCGGCGCTTGAGGCGTTCATCGGCAACCACGAGCTGAAGTGGCCGCACGTGTTGATCGGCAAGACCGAGCCGTTCGAGAAGTACGGCGTCGAGGGCTGGCCGAGCCTGGTCCTGGTCGACAAGCAGGGGCGTCTGCGCTACGTCCGCAGTGGCGAGTTGGCCCGCGGCAACAAGGGCACGGTCGCGGCGTTCCGGAAGGTAATGGACACCCTCTTGGCGGAGTAACACTCCGCCAAGACCCGTTCCCGTAACCGTTCCCGTTCCCGGCGTACCCGGTACCCGAGCCCGTCTCCCGCCGTGCACGCTCCCCGCATCGGAACGGAACGGGCAACCACTCCCCTTCGCCAAGCTCAGGGTCGGGATGCCCCTACACCAGAAGCCGTAGGGGCGACCTGAGCGAGACACCCCTGGGGTGTCGAAGCGCAATGGTCGCCCGACCCGTGCGTTGTCGTGGGCGCCTACGACGGCGAGCGCCGCGCCTCCAGCAACGCCAGCGCCTCATCGCGCTGCGCATGCAGCAGCAGCAACAGCAGGTCGCCCGGCTGCGCCCAGTCGAGCGCGTGCTCCACGGCCGCAAGCTCGGAGTCCGCATGCGCAATGCGCTCCGCGGGCACGCCCAGCCGCTCCAGCTCCGCGTCGATCAAGGCCACCACCGCCCCGGGCTCGCGCCCGCGCAGGATCTCGGCCATCTCCTTCACCACGATCAGGTCCGGCTCCGCCGCCACCGTCGACTCGACCAGCGCGCGCACGTCGTCGTCCGTGCGGTCCCCCGCCTGCCCCAGCAGCACGGCGAGTCGCGCCGCGCCGAAGGCCTTGGCCATCCCCGCCAGAGCATGCGTGCCGTGCGGGTTGTGCGCGAAGTCGGCAAACACGGTCACGCCGCCGATGTCGAACAGGTTGCCGCGACCGGGGTTGGTCGCCGGCGAACTCTCGAACGTCTCGAGCGCCTTCGCGATCGCGTCGTTGGAGATGCCGGCACACGCCGCCAGGGCGGACGCAGCCAGCGCGTTCGACGTGTTGAAGCGCGCGCGGCCGCCGTAGCTGATCGGGATGCGCGTCTCCGTGATGAGGGCCTCGTGCATGCCGTGGCGCAGGAAGAACAGCGTCCCGTCCTCGACGAACGCCGCGTCCCCTCCGTCATCGACCTGCTTGATCATCTCGGGGTGGTCGCCGTCGAGGCTGTAGAGGATCGTCGTCGCCGGGGAGGCCTTGCCGCGCTCGAGCACGGGCGGCTCATCGGCATTCAGGACCAGCGTGCCGCCACCGACGAGCGCCTTCTCGACGAGGAACTTCGTCTCCACGAGACCCGCGAGGTCGCCGATGCCCCACTCGCCCAAGTGATCCTCGGCGACATTGAGCACCGCCGCCGCGTCCGCGCGCTCGACGCCCAGGCCGCGCCGCAGCATGCCGCCGCGCGCCGTCTCGAGGATCGCGACCTCGCAGCGCGGATCGCGCAACACCATGCGCGCGCCCCCGGGCCCCGAGTAGTCGCCCGTGTCCAGGACGGCGTCGCCGATGCGCACCCAGTCGGTCGAGGAGATGCCCGGCACCTTGCCGTCCGCCTCCACCATCGCGGCCAGCAGACGCACGGTGGTGGACTTGCCGTTCGTGCCCGTGACGAGCACGACCGGCACGTCGTGGACCTTGGACCAGTCGACGGCCGCGGGGTCAGGCAGACGTCCGACGAGCCAGGACTGCGACCCCGTCCCGAGCCCAACCGACGCCAGGTCGTCGCACCACAGGAAGGCCACCCCGTGCTCCCGCGCGGCGGCCTGCAGGGCCAGCAGCTTGGGGTTGCGCTCCTTGTCGAGCTCCGGCTGGAAGCGCGCCGCGGCCTCGGCGACGTCGCCGCCTTCCAGCGCCCACTCGTTCACGTCGCACAAGGCGTAGAGCACGTCGATCGGGCCACGAAAGCCGAGGCTCACACCACCCGCGAAGCGGCGCTCGTACAGCTCCGCTCCGCCCAAGCCCAGCGCGGCCAGGATGGCTTCGACATTGGCGCGCCAGCGGGTGACGACCGCATCGACCTCCTCGGCGGCGGCCTCCACGTCCACGACGGGACCCGGGCCGTCCATGAGCAGATTGGCGCCGGTGTAGCGCCGGGAGTCGAGCAGCTTCATCGGGTCCTGCCTAGTCGTCCGAGTCTTCGACGTCGCGCGCGAGATGCACGCCGCGCTCGTCGTGGATCAGTTCCTGCCCCTGGAAGTCCATGACCGGCAGCGTGGGCGGCGGCGTCGGAGGTTTCACGGTCGTGGGCTCCCGCTTGCCCTCGCCGGCGGGGTGGAACTCCGTGATCTGGCGCCAGCAGCGGTCGATCGCATCACCCAGGATCAGCACGAGGTCGTCGGTCGCCGCGTAGGACAGCGCCGCCTCGATCGACGCCTGCTCGTCCGGGATGATCTGGATCTTGGCCTCGTCGACACCCCCGGCGCGCAGGTGCTGGGCCAGCAGGTTGGGCACCTCATCCGGCTCGCGCCCACGCAGCGAGTCGTCGCGGCGCAGGATGTAGTGGTCGAAGTGGCCCGCGGCGATGCGCGCGACCTCGGCGATGTCCTCGTCGCGGCGGTCGCCGGGCGCGGCCAGCACGGCGATGCGCCGGCCGTTCACGTCGAGACGGTCGGTGAGATCCACCATCGCCTGCACGGCGGACGGGTTGTGCGCGTAGTCGAGGATCACCTTGAACGGGTGCTCGTCGAACACGTTCATCCGGCCCGGCGCCTGGAACCACGTCGTGTCGAACGTCTTGAGGCCCTGGCGCACATCTTCGAGCGACACGCCCATGCGGTACGTGATCGCCGCGGCGAACATCGCGTTCTGCAC
>JAHEIK010000460.1 GCA_024639415.1 Planctomycetota bacterium | reverse complement strand
GCTTCAGCCTGGGCACGCTGGTCGGCATCGCGCTCAAGGCGCTGGAGCTGGCTGGGGCGAGGTAGGGCGCGGGGGCGTGAAGAGAGAGAGCGCGCGGAGCAAGGCGCCCTACTCCTCCCCGAACAGCTCCGCATGCAGCGCCCGCACGGCCTCGCGCTCCTGCGCCTCGGGGACGACGATCTGCAGGTTCGTCTTCGTCGCGCCGTAGGAGATCGCCAGCACCGGCACGTTGACGTTGCCGATGGCCGTGAACACGCGTCCGGCCAGGCCGCTGGCGCGCTTCATCCGCTCGCCGATCACCGCGATCAGGGCCGCATCGCCCTTCACCGAGACCTTGCTGAAGGCCTTCAGCTCATCGGCGACGGCCGCGAGGCCCGTGGCGTCGTCGACGGAGACCGTCACGGAGACCTCGCTCGTGGCGATCAGATCCACGATGACGTCGTGATGCTTGAAGACGTCGAACACGCGCGCCATGAAGCCCGACTGGCCGAGCATGCGTCCGGACACGATGTTGACGAGATGGATGCCGCGCTTGCTCGCGATGCTGGTCACCCGCGCGCGACGGCCACGGCGCGCCGGCGCGATGACGGTGCCCTCGGCCGCGGGGTCCATCGTGTTCAGGATGCGCACCGGGATGCCCTTCTCGACGGCCGGCTGGATCGTCGAGGGGTGGATCACTTTCGCACCGTAGTAGGCAAGCTCGCTGGCCTCGGCGTAGGTGAGATGCTCGACCGGACGAGCGCCGGGCACGATGCGCGGGTCGGCCGTCAGCACGCCGCTGACGTCCGTCCAGATCTCGACCTCCTCGACGCCCAGGGCACGGCCGATGATCGTGGCCGTGAAGTCGGAGCCGGAGCGTCCGAGCGTCGTGACGTGGCCTTCGGCGTCGCAGCCGATGAAGCCCGTCACGACGGGCACGCCCTTCACCTTCTTGAGGGAGCGCGCGAGATTGCGGTAGGCCTCCGGCAGCGGCCGTGCCCGGCCGTAGCGACCGTCCGTCAGCAGGCCCGCCTCGTCGGCATCCACGGCGGTTGCTGGGATGCGGCGGCGGCGCAGCACGGCCGCGATGGCCTTGACGGACATGCGCTCGCCGAAGGCCGCGACCTGATCCAGGCTCCGCGGGGTCAGTTCGCCCAGCAGCGCGAGCCCACGGAACATCTGATCGAGGCGCTCGAGGTCCCCGGCGACCAGCTTGGGGCTCAGCTTGAGCGAGGCCAGGAGGGCGTGCTCGCGCTCGCGGATGGCCGTGAGGTCGGGTTTGCCGGCGGCGGCGCGGTGGGCACCCTCGAGGAGCAGGTCGGTCACGCCCGCGTGGGCCGAGCAGACGACGACGGGCCGGCGGTCCAAGCGTCCCCGGACCAGCGTGACGACCGTGTCGATCCGCTCGCGGTCACCGAGCGACGTTCCACCGAACTTCATGACCAACACGGCGCACTCCTCCTCAGCGAGACGAGATACCACGGCTCGGCCGCCTGGGAGGGGCCGTTTCGCGGGAGACAGGGATCCTTGGTTGGGGGCAGGTGACACGCGGCGCATTTCGCTAGAATGGAACGGGCGCGCGCCCGCCCCGTTCACGGCGCGCTCGCCGCACCCTGCACGGAGCTTCCATGCCTCACTCTCATGCATCGGATCTGATCTACGACTGGAACACCGAAAACGCCGCGCCGCTCGAGGGCCGTGCGTATGCCCTGGTGGATGACGAGACGCTGCGGGACGGCCTCCAGAGCGCTTCGGTGAGGCATCCCAAGGAGGAGGAGATGGTGGAGATCCTCCACCACGTGGCCAAGCTGGGCATCGAGTCGATGGACATCGGGCTCCCCGGTGCCGGCCCGCACGTCGTGAAGACGGTCACCCGTCTGGCGCGGGAGATCCGCGACCAGAAGCTGGGCATCTACCCCAACTGCGCGGCCCGGACGCTCGTCCAGGACATCGAGCCCATCCGGAAGATCACCGACGAGGTGGGCATCGAGATCGAGGTGGCCATGTTCCTCGGCACGAGCCCCATCCGCCTCGAGGTCGAGGGCTGGGACGTGGACCACCTGCTGAAGACGGCCGAGGCCGCGCTGCAGTACTGCGTCGACCACAAGCTGCCGATCATGTTCGTCACGGAGGACACGACCCGCACGCCGCCGGACGTCGTGCGCAAGATCTACGGTCAGGCCCTGGACATGGGCGCGGCGCGCCTCGTGGTCTGCGACACCTGCGGTCACGCGACGCCCGACGGCACGCGCGCCCTGATCAAGTTCGTGCGCCAGGTCGCCATCGATCACGGCAAGCCCGACGTGCAGATCGACTGGCACGGCCATCAGGATCGCGGCCTCGGCGTCATCAACTCGATCGCCGCCTACGAAGCGGGCGCCGATCGCCTCCACTCGGCGGGCCTGGGTGTGGGCGAGCGTGCAGGCAACACGCCGACCGACCAGCTGCTCGTCAATCTGAAGTTGCTTGGCTACCTCGCGCCCGAGCGCGATCTCACCGATCTCATGGCGTATGCCCAGGCGGTGGCCAAGTACCTCGACGTGCACCTGCCGTTCAACTACCCCGTGGTGGGTGCGGACGCGTTCGAGACCGGCACGGGTGTGCATGCGGCTGCCGTGATCAAGGCGCTGAAGACGGGCGATACGTATCTGGCCAACCGCGTCTACTCGGGCGTGCCGGCCGACGAGTTCGGGTTGGAGCAGAAGATCGCCGTCGGCCCGATGAGCGGCAAGTCGAACGTCGTCTATTGGCTCGAGCACCATGGGTACGTCGCGACGAGCGAGAACGTGGATGCCATCTTCGAGGCCGCCAAGACCAGCTCGCGTGTGCTGTCGGACGACGACATGCACGAGCTCGCCAAGCAAGCGGAGCAGACCGCCTGATGTCAGGACTCGACGTCAAGACCCGCTGGGACAACAGCCACTGCGTGATCGCGCTGAAGGGCGAAGCGCGGCTCGAGACGATCTCGGCGTTCGACACCATCGGCATCCAGGTCGCCGAGCGTGGTGTGCGCAACGTCATCCTCGACATGTCGGGTCTCGCGTTCATGGACAGCGCGTCGATGGGATCGCTGCTCCGCTTCCACAACAACCTCGAGGTCGCCGGCGGCAAGCTCGTGCTCTTCGGCCTGCAGCGCATGATCGCGCGGCTCATCGATCGGCTGGGACTGGAACAGCTCGTCATCGTGGCCGATGAGGACGCGGCCTTGGCGGAGCTTGCGTAGGGGCATCCCGATCCCTGAGCGAGCGTAGCGAGTCGAAGGGGAGTGGTTGCCCGTTCCGCGCCGGGGCAGGTACGCGCGCCGCCGTGGTTCCCAGGCAGCCCTGCGCCCGAATGCAACCCCCAAGCAGGGCAAATCTTGCGGTGTCTTCATGCCCGTTACGGGCCTTGAACATACGCCGTTCGAATCTCAAGGGTGCGCGGATCAGGCCCGACCATGAGAGCGCTGTGCCGTACCGCCATCTCATCTTCGTCGCCGTTGGGTTGCTGTTCGCTTCGCTGCTGAGCGGCGGGTGCTCCTCCTCGGCCTCTGACATCGTCTCTCCCACCAGCGACTTCTGGGATCGCCGCCCGACCGTCGCCGGAGCACGCGGATGTGCCCC
>JAHEIK010000459.1 GCA_024639415.1 Planctomycetota bacterium | reverse complement strand
ATGAGCGAGAAGGAGTGGCCCGCCTAGGTGCCGCCGCCCGGAAGGCTCTACGGGAGGATCGGGCCGCCGCCGCCGGGGACCCGACCGGTGAAGTCGAGGCTCCACAGGTAGATGTGCGCCGGGCCCGGCACGAAGCTGCCGTTGGGGAGTTCGACCTCCGGCGTGAAGCCGCTGAAGTCGAGGCGGCCCTTGTCGGTCTCGATGAAGAACTGGTAGCCGCCGTTCGGGACGGTCTGCCACAGGATCCCGCCGTTGATGCCGAGGCCGTAGGTCACCGGGTTGTGGTCCATGAGCTGCCCCGTGAACGGACCGTTGCTGCCGAACGGCCGCAGGCCCATGTCCAGGATCTGGGCGTTCGAGTAGTTGAAGACACGGATGTCGACCAGGTACTCGCCGGGGACGAGATGCGCCGGAGCATCGGGCGAACCGAACGCGGCTTGCAGGACCGGCTCACGCGCGGGAGCCGTAGACGCTCCGCCGCCGCACGCGGCCAGGGTCAGTGCGCAAACTGCAATCAACAGGGGGGGCGTGCCGCATCGTGTCTACCTCACTCGGGGTCGAAAGCGCTTGGATCCTGGGCTTCGCGGGCCTGCGCTGCCAGGGATTGCGTCGTCTGACGCAACACGACAAGGGCGGCATTCCCCGCACAGCGTTTCCCGGCGCGCGGGAAAATCGGTCTGCCGGGCTGGTGTGCGGCCCGTGAGTCCAAGGCCTGCGAGGTGTTGAGATCCCGGCCCGCTAGAGGATCAGGTCGTGGGTCTCGTCCTTGTGGGCACGGCGCATCAGGGCCAGGAGCGCGTCGCGGGGCGGCTTGCCCTCGTGCACGACCGCGTACACCTCGTGCGAGATCGGCAAGGTGAGGTCGTGCTCGAGCATCAGGTCGTGCACGGGCTTGCTGCTCTTCACGCCCTCGGCGACCTGATTCATGCTGGCCGTGATGTCCGCGATCTGCTCGCCGCGTCCGATGCGCTCGCCGAAGGTACGGTTGCGGCTCGAGCGCGACTCGCACGTGGTGTAGAGGTCGCCGAGCCCCGAGAGGCCGAAGAAGGTGCGTCGCTCCCCGCCCAGGGCCTGGCCGAGGCGCGCCATCTCGATCATTCCGCGCGTGACCAGGGATGCCTTGGCGTTGACGCCGAGGTCCATGCCGTCGCACATGCCTGCGGCGAGGGCGATCACGTTCTTCAGCACACCGCCGAGCTCCACGCCGACGTGGTCGGGGTTGGAGTACACGCGGAAGGCGTCACCCGAGAAGTCGATCTGGATCTGGCGGGCGAGCTCCGGGTCGGGCGAGGCGACCACGCTCGTAGCCGGCATGCCCGCTGCGATCTCGCGCGCGATGTTGGGTCCAGAGAGCACACTCACCGTGCGGTCGGGGCCGGTGACTTCGCGCAGGACCTCGGTCGGTCGCAGGTGCGTGCCGCCCTCGAGGCCCTTCGAGAGGCTGACGATCGGCAGGTCCGGCGGTAGGTGGGGCAGGTGGTTCGTCCAGACGTCACGGAGGAACGCCGTGGGGATGGCCGAGACCAGGATGTCGGCATTCGGTGCAAGCGCGGCGAAGTCAGCGGAGATCTCCACGCTCTCGGGGATGTCGAAGCCCGGCAGGTAGCGCGGGTTCGTGCGCGTCGCGCTCATGTGCGCGGCGTACTCCGCGTCGTAGGACCAGATGCCCACCTCATGCCCGGTGCTCGCCAGCACCATCGACATCGCCGTGCCCCAGCCACCGTCTCCTACGACGACGATTCGGCGCATGCGCTCCATGAACGGCCTCCTCCTACGTGGAGGGTCCAGGGTACCCGCGGCCCAGCATGCCCCACGCGGCTTTGGTCGCAGTGCCTAGAGCTTCTGGTCGAGTTCGCCGACGCGGCGTTCGCTACCGGCGAGGATGCGCTTGATGTTGCCGCGATGGCGCCACACGACGAAGAGCATGCTTGCGAACAGGAAGACGGAGACTGCGAGGTAGCTCTTCCAGGCGTCTTCTCCGCGCCAAGCCCAGTAGTGCACCGGGATGGCGACCATGGCGCCGATCGAGCCGAGGCTCATGTACTTGGTGACGCCGACGAACAGGCCCCACGCGCCCAGGCCCCAGAGGAGGGACAGCGGAGCGAGCGCCGTGACGACGCCGAAGCTGGTCGCGACACCCTTGCCGCCCTTGAACTTCAGGTACGGCGTGAACATGTGACCGAGGATCGCGGCGAGCCCGCACATGACCTGCAGCGTCATGGGCTGCGTCTCGAGTCCGGCGCGGTCACCGATCCACCCGGCCAAGTCGGCCGAGATGAGTGCGCCGAAGAGACCCTTGCCGAAGTCCAATACGAACACGACGAGGAACATCCCGACGGACGCCGTGCCCTGCCAGAGGCGGGAGCAGTTCGTCGCGCCCGTGCCGCCACTGCCCACAC
This sequence comes from Planctomycetota bacterium, assembly GCA_024639415.1. GTDB lineage: Bacteria > Planctomycetota > PLA2 > PLA2 > JAEUHO01 > JAHEIK01. The sequence goes on along the minus strand of JAHEIK010000459.1, from coordinate 1,193 downwards.
CACGCAGATCGGTCTTCTTGAAGACCTTTGCGATCAGCCAGCCGAAGGGGATTCCCCCTACGAGGTAGGCAGCGATCACGATCAGGATCTCGGCCCAGGGGCTGCCGAACTGCATGTGGAATCTCCCGGCGGGCACGGAGCATACCGCCGGTCCGAGGCTAGTGGCACCCCTCGCGGCACGTGTTGCTTACAGCTTGTCGGCCCACGGGGGTCGCACGCAATAGGGGGGATCGCTCGATTCGTCCATGTATGTCCGATGTTTCGGCTCTGGCCTCCCGGGGCGCACAAGGGTCCAATGCGCGCATGGGCCGGCAGCGCAGCGCACGAGTAGGTCTGGATACGGGCGGAACCTTCACCGACGTGGTGTGGGAGGGGCCCGGGGGGCGCCGTACGGCCAAGGTCCCCTCCACGCCCGCCCGGCCCCAGGACGCCTTCCTCACCGCGCTCGAGGCCGTAGGGGGCAGCGCAGGCGGCCCCCGCATCCACCACGGCACCACGGTGGGCACCAATGCCGTCCTCACGCGGACCGGGGCGCGGATCGCCTTCGTCACCACCGCCGGGTTCGAAGACCTACCCTGGATCGGGCGCGGACGGCGCGACGACCTGCACGCGCTTGCGCCAGCGCGCACGCCGCCCTTGCTCGCCCGCCGCGGTGCGCTGGGACTCGTCGAACGTGTCGACGCGCAGGGGCGCGTGGTCACGCGACCGAGCGCGGCCGCGCTCGCCAGACTCCGCGAGGAGGTCGCGCGCCGCCGCCCCGAGGCCATCGCCGTCTGCCTGCTGCACGCCGTCCGCAACGACGTCCACGAGCGGGCAGTCGAGAAGGCGCTGCGCGTGCTCGGCGTCCCCGTGCATCTCAGTTCGCGATCCTCTGCGGATCCGCGCGAGGTCGAACGCGGCACGACGACGATGCTTGATGCGTACGTCGCGCCGGTGCTGCGCAGCTACCTCGGCCAGGTGGCGGCCGGTCTCTCGGCCGCCTCGCGCAAAGCGCTCACGATCATGCGCAGCGACGGCGGCCGTATGTCGGTGTCCGAGGTCGAGCGCGCGCCCGCGCGTACGTTGCTCTCCGGTCCCGCCGCGGGTGTCGCCGCCACGCGTGTGCTCGCCGCACGGCTCGACGTGCCCCGGGTGCTCTCCTTCGACGTCGGCGGCACGAGCACGGACGTCGCCTGGATCGAGGGCGAGGATCT
>JAHEIK010000458.1 GCA_024639415.1 Planctomycetota bacterium | reverse complement strand
GTTCGTGGCGTCGTGGGGGCGTGCGAGGGGGCGTTCATGGGAGATCTCCTTTCGAGTGGACCCACGACAGCGCACATCGCATGCCGCGTGTCGCACCCCTGCACAGGCCCCGGTTTCTGGGGACATGCGCCGCGCGCCCGCGGCGAAGCGGAACCACGGACACCGATCGGAGGAAGCTCCGCCTCCGATCGGCGCGCTCGCCTCGCGCGCGCGACGCGCGCACGCGGGGAGTAGTCGTCCGGATCTCCTACGACCAGGCACGGCATGCCAGTTGCGCATGCCGCTGCGAACAACGAAAGGAGAGCTCCTCATGCTCGTCAAGGACCTCATGTCGGCCGCACCAGAGTTCGTCGCGGCCGACGCCCCCATCCGCAAGGCGGCCGAGCAGATGCATGCTGCCGGCGCGCGACTGCTGGTCGTGCGCGACGGCGGTCAGATCGCCGGCGTCGTCACCGATCGCGATCTGGCCCTACGGCCCGTCGAATGCGGGAAGACGTACGAGTCCGTGCTGGTGCGCGACGTGATGACGCCCGAGGCGCATGCGGTGCGCAGCGGCAGCTCGCTGCTGAAGGCGGCCGATGCCTTCAAGGCGAAGGGGCTCTGGCACCTGCTCGTCATCGACGACAGCGCGCGCCTCGTTGGCACGCTCTCCGTCACGGACCTCGCGCTGAAGAAGCCCCTACGCGGCATTGCTTGCGAAGTGCTCGGACATCTGGCCGAGACGTACGCCGCGCAGCCGGAGCTCGCGGGCGCGATGTAGGCCGGCCCCGCCCGCCCGTCCGTCCGCCCGTCGCAGCCGAGAAGGAGACCACCCGCACATGACCACGCAGACGACCCCCTCCGTCCAATGGGACCCGATCCCCGGGGCGGACGCCACCTGGCGTCTTCCCGTACCCGGGGGCTGGCTCTACCGCCACGTGTATCCAGCCGACCGCGCGCCGCTCGGTCAGTCGATGTGTTTCGTGCCCGACCCGCGGGCGACGCACGTCGTGCTCCCGCCCAACCCGAGCATCGAGCCGGAGGGCACGGCTCGGACGTAGCGCCGCCGCTTGCGTGTCGCCCACCGCTCTCGCGGCTTCCTGATCAACCCTGGAGTCCCCATGTTCATCGAACTGATCCTGTCCCTCCTCGTCGCAACACCGCTGGCGTTCGGTCTGGCCGCCGTGCTCGAGTGGCGCGCCCCGGCGCGTCGCAACGCACGCCACAAGTCCATCCTGGGCTTTCTGCTGCCGTCGTGGATCACGACCTGGGCGGCCAGCGCCTGGTTGACGCAATCGTCGCACACGACCTGGGGCTCCATCTGGCTGACCATCGGGCTCCTCACGCTGGGTGTGGCCGTGCTGCTCGCCACGATCGCCTCGCCGCCGGCGCCCCGCCGCAGGGAAGTGCGTCGCGCGCGACGCCGCGGCGAGTTGGTCGACCCTGTGTTCGTCTTCTACAGCTTCGCGATGCTCGTGGCAGCCCTGGCTGCCATCGTGACGCACGAGACGTGGGCTTGATCACGCTGCACGGGCTGGACGGCGCGCTAGACTCTCGGCTCGTGTCCAACGCCGAGCCCCATCCGCGCATCGTGATCGCCCTGCCCGAGGGCCCCGTCCGCGATCGCCTCCAAGCGTTGCTCGACGATCGAGCGCTGCAGGTGGCGAGTGCCGCGCCCGCGCAGGACCTGAACGAACTCGTCGAGTCCGCAGACTCCGACGTCGTGATCGTCCGCCGCCAGGACCTCACGCCTGAGGACCGCCGCCGGCTGGATGTGATCGCCAAGGATCGCAGTTCGCCCGACGTCGTCGTGCTGGCCCCCGGCGTGGATGAGGCTCAGCACGTCGACCTGGTTGCGGGCGGTGCCACCGACGTGATCGACATCACCAAGCTCGACGGTGGGGCGGCGGACGCGATCGAGACGCTGGCCGCCGGAGACGGCGGTCACGGCGCGCCGGACACGGGCGGCCAGCAGCCGACGCTGAGCGACTTCGCCTCCCGTACGAAGGGCATGAACGCCGTGCTCGACCTCGCACGGCGCGTGGCACCGACCGACTCCGTGCTCTTGATCACCGGTGAGACGGGCGTCGGCAAGGAGCATCTCGCACGCGCCATCCATGCGGCGAGCCCGCGTAGCGATGCGCCCTTCGTGGCCGTCAACTGTGGCGCGCTTCCGGAAGAGCTCTTGGAGAGCGAGCTGTTCGGTCACGCGGCCGGAGCCTTCACGGGCGCACAGGGCAAGCGCAAGGGCTGCTTCCAGGCCGCGGACGGGGGCACGCTGCTGCTGGACGAGATCGCCGAGATGCCGCGTCACCTGCAGGTGAAGCTCCTGCGAGCCGTCCAGCGCGGCGAGATCCGGCCGGTCGGAGCGGACGCGGAGATGCAGCTCGACGTGCGCGTGATCGCGGCGACGAACCGCGATCTGCGCGCCGATGTAGAGGAAGGGCTCTTCCGCGAGGACCTCTACTACCGCCTCAACGTCGTCGAGCTGACGATCCCGCCGCTACGCGAGCGCCCCGCGGACCTGCCCACCCTGATCGGGTCGATCATGCGCCACTTCAAGGGCCGGGTCGGCACGCACGACGTGGAGGGCCTCGACGAGGAGGCGCTCGAGGTCATGTTGCGTCACGAGTGGCCGGGCAACGTCCGTGAGCTCATCAACACGCTGGAGCGGGCCGTGCTGATCTGCAAGGGCAGCACGATCGGGTTGCACGATCTGCCCCGGCATCTCGGCGAGCCCCGCGGCGCAGGTGCCGCAGACGCCTTCGACGAGCTGCCGGCCGAGCTTCTGGAGCGGCCGTGGTCCGCGGTGCGCAGCGACGTCGTGGCGCGCATCGAACGGACCTACCTCGATGCCGTGCTGCGCGGCTGCCGGGGCGTCGTCAAGGACGCCGCCGAGCGCGCAGGCATCTCCCCGCGCAGCCTCTACGACAAGATGAAGCGCCACGGGCTGGACAAGGACGACTACCGCTGAGGCCCGCTCTGCGGTCCGCGCGCACCAGCGGAGTCTCGATGCATGCCAACCTAGCGCGATCGCGCGGCCTTCCAGCGCGCCTCGGCGGCCGTGAGCGGGCGCTGGGGGCGCACGCGCGGCGGTGCCGTCCGCACCTTCTTCCTGCCGGCGTCGATGATGCGCTGGATCGCGGCCCGGTTGCGCTGCTTCCGGGCGCCGTCCCGGATCACCTTCATGGCGATGCCCGTGGTCACGATGAGCAAGAACAGGATTCCGATGGTCCGCATGGGTGGGTCTCCTTGGGACCGCACTCGCAGTCCTCGCGAGGCATGTACGGAGCCGCGTCAGGACATCGCAGTGCTTCTGACCGATTTCTGACGTGGGCGGGGCAGCCCCGCGCACGCCGCTGACGCTGCGCGTCCTCGCGGCCCGCTCAGTCCTCCGACGAAGGCTCGGCACCTGCGCGCCGCTCGGTCGGCTCCGCGAGGCGACCGATGTCGGAGCTCTTGAGGTGCAGATCGCGCTGGGGAAACGGGATCGTGATCCCGTTCTCGGCGAACGCCTTGTCGACCTGCATGTGGACGTCGTTGCGAACGCGACGGCGGGCGGTGATGTCCGGCGTCGCAAGCCACATGCGTATCGTGAAGATCAACGCGCTGTCGGCGAACTCGCTGAAGTC
>JAHEIK010000457.1 GCA_024639415.1 Planctomycetota bacterium | reverse complement strand
CGTAGACGGGCAGCACGCGTACGCCGTGCTTGCCGACGTGCTTGCCGTAGCCGCGCACCGCGGCGGCGACCTGCATGGCGAGCTCGCGCGTGGGCGTCAGCACCACGGCCTGCACGCCCTGCTTCTCCATGTCGAGGCGCTGCAGCATGGGGATCGCGAACGCGGCGGTCTTGCCGGTGCCCGTCTGGGCCTGGCCAATCATGTCGCGACCCTCGAGCAGCGGCGGGATGGCGCCGGCCTGGATGGCCGACGGCGTCTCGTAGCCGAGTTCGGTTACGGCCTTCAGGATCTCGGGCACAAGGCCGAGATCGGCGAAGGTGGGGTCGGCAGGCGCTGCGTCAGCGGGGGGCGCGTCAGTAGGCGCCGTCTCGTCGGTAGGGTGGTCGGCTTCGTTGCCCATGGTCGCGGATCTCGGCCTGGGGAACGTCCGTACGCACGCCAGGGATCAGGCCGGTTCGAGGCGAGGCACACCTCTAGTGGAGTCGGCCCCGCCCAAGACGCCCAGACAATCCGGACTCGTCGTCGGATCCGTCGGTTCGCTGCGGGCCCGGGCACGCCTTCGCGATCGCGGCTACGCTGCAGCTGCCGACGTGGCGAACGGGAGGACCCGATGCGCACAGGGATCGCTGCCATCCTGGTGCTGCTGGCGTGGCTGGCGGTAGCCCCCGCCCAGGGAGCCCTGGCGAAGGACAAGAAGCCCCCGGTGCCGAGCGCGGACAAGCCCGCCGACGTCAAGAAGGGCAAGACCGCCCTGCTCAAGGCGCCGCAGGGCATGCGCTACTTCCTCAAGGTGCCGAAGAAGTACGACCCCGAGAAGGGGGCGCCGCTGCTGGTCTGGCTGCACGGCTCGAACATGAACGGCATGAACTACCTGCCGATGTTCAAGGCCAAGCGCTGGTACGACCACGCCGTCATCTGCGCACCCAACGGCGAGACCGGCAACGCGCCCTTCGGCGCCAACAACTTCACGCAGCAGTCGGCGCCGCTGGTGGCGGACGTCACCGAGCACGTGCAGCAGGCGTTCAACATCACGCACACCTACATCGGCGGGCACTCCCAGGGCGGCTTCCTCACCTACAGCGTGATCATGCACTTCCCGGATCTCTACCAGGGGGCCATCCCGATGGCGGGCGACTGCTGGATGCAGAACGAGCCCAACCTCTGGGAGGGCAAGCCCGAGATCATGGCCAAGCAGATGAAGATCCCGATCGCCGTGATCCACGGCAAGGCGGATCCTGTCGTGGACTTCAAGCAGGGCCAGCACGCCTACGACGTGTTCAAGGTGATGGGCTACCCCAAGCTGCGCTTCTTCGCGCCGGAGCGACTCGGCCACCAGTTCGGACTCTCGCCGGTAGGGGAGGCCTTCACGTGGCTCGACGCCATGCTTGGCCTGGATCCGAAGGGCGGCCTGAAGGCCGCGGCGAAGTGGCTCAAGGCCAAGGAGTGGGGCTGGGCGCATGCGGCCGGCACCGCCTACCTCGCACGCGGCAGTCTCAACAAGAGTGAGCGCTGGAAGGCCGAGAAGCTCGTCTCCGCCGCCGAGGCGGCAGCCGTGAAGGCCGCGTCGGCCATGCTGAAGCTGCAGAAGTCCGAGACCGATCCACGGGCGTGGCTCGAGCCGTGGTGGGAGTTCCGGCGCGTCTACGGTGGAACGAAGGCGGCGAAGCCGCTGGTGGACGTGTACCTCGCCAAGCGCGCGGAGCAGCGCGACCGAGGCGCCGCGCTGTGGCGCGAGGCGTTCGGTCTCTCGCGCTCGAACCAGCTACCCAAGTGCTACGAGGTGCTGGAGACGCTGCTGAAGGAGGCGCCGTACAGCTTCGACGCGTACTACGCCCTCAGTTGGCTCAAGAACAAGTAACCCGTACGAAGGCTGGTCTTCTTCACAGGCATCCGCGCGCGGAGATACGAACGCCGGCGAGTAGCTCCAGCCTCGGTACGGTGTTCAGTGCTATTGCGTCGCGGGGCCGGCCACGAAGCGCACGCCCGGGATCTGCACCGGGCTGTAGAAGCTCTGCGCACCCGAGGTGAGGTCGATCACGCTCACCTGCGAGTCGCCGCGCGCGCAGACGTAGAGGTCCTTCGTCGGCGTCATCGTGACGTCGCGCCTGGACAGCGACGGGTCGAGCACCGCTTGCTCCGTGCCGCCGAACCAACACGTGGGCGTGCCCGGCGGCACGCAGCCCCCGGAACCCGCCGGTGCGATGCAGGGGTTCGACCACGAGGCGCGGTGCGCAATCCGGGTCGGGTTGGCGCCCACGTTCGTGAAGCGGTTGATCAACTGGGGAAGGTTCGTGCCGCCGCCCTGCACACCCAGGGTCGAGACCGCATTGGCCTGCGAGCCTGACTCTGCGACCGAGAAGTACACGCTCGTGCCGCTCTGGAAGTTCTCGTCCAGGCCGTCGGGGCCATCCAGCCCCGTCAGCGCGCCCACGATCGTGTCGGGCCGTGCATTGGTCTGCGACCCCGTCTGGCAGCCTGGACCTGCGACGTAGTAGGACACCTTGCCGTTGCCCGGCAGGCCACCGTGTGAGATGGCCGCCAGCATGATCTGCGTGCCCTGCACGAAGCATGGCGAGAAGCAGACGTCGTTGGGCGCGGCGGTGGGCCCCAGCGCGAACTGGCGCACTGGAGCCTGATCGGACATCCGGATGGTGTTGACCGTGCCGTCGCTGTAGTCGGCGTACATGATCACCGGCACGCTCGGGCCGCTGTTTGCGCCGTCCCGGTTCCAGGCCTCGACCGGCGCAGCGCCGCCCCACGAGCTGATCGCGATCGCGCGCGGGGTGTTGCCCGTCGGCTGGACCTTCTTGATGTACAGCGGCGCGTTCAGGAAGCGCGTCCCAGGCGTCTGCAGGCCGATGTCGAATGCCGTGAACGTGTTCGCCCCGCTGTTGGTCACGAGCAGCACGTCGTCGCTGCCGGAGCCTACTTGCACGGCGAGACCACCCGGCGAGGGCGTCTCGATCAGCGCCACGGGAATCCCATCCCGGGAGTTCAGGATGGCCACCTGGCCCGTAGCCTGCGACTGCACGTAGACCCACGAGTGGCAGGTCCCGGCGTTGGTGCGTCCGTCGAAGCCGATCTCGAAGGGGTCGAAGTTCGGGATGTTCGCCGAGCTCGCGACCCGGTCCGTGAACTCGGGCACCACGTTCAGCGGCACACCGAACGGGAACACCGTACCGAGGGCCTGATCCCCCAGGCCGCGCTGGTTGATCGTGTCGATCGTGCCCACGCGATCGGTAGCGGACCACCAGATCGCGTACTCCGGGAATGGGTTCTCGGGCAGGTCGGGCGGTGCGATCGTCCCGAAGGTGAACGTGACGTCGAGGGTCATCGCGTTGCCGGCCAGGTCGCGGATGGGGGCCGGGTTGTCGGGCGTGTTCGGGTTCGCGGCCATGCTCGCGGCGTCCGTCCACAGGCCGAGCACCCGGAACTCCACCTGCGTGCCGAAGGGGAAGCCGCCCGCTTGCGGACTACCGCGCCAGATCACCTCGTGCCCGTTGGACGGCAGGGTGTCACCGTCCATGGTGCTGCGCAGCCGCGGGAAGCCCGGCGCGGGGAAGAACGGAGGGGGCGCGCCGCCGCCCGGCACGAAGGCACCGGCGTCCTTGCCTTGGACGGTCGTGAGC
>JAHEIK010000456.1 GCA_024639415.1 Planctomycetota bacterium | reverse complement strand
CCTGAAGGGCCTCGCACGCGAGCTGCTTGCGCTCGGTTTTGGAGGAGCGCGGCACGAGGGTTGCGCAACGGATTGCATGCGCGTTGCGATCCCCCGCTTCGGCAGCCGCGTTGCCCCCCGCGGACAGCTCGCCCGCGAGGTGACGCTCGCGGAGGTCGAGGGTGACGTCATCCTCTCGCTCGAACGGGAGCCCTTCCCGGTCCGGGTCGACGAGGACCTGCCGGCCGTTCTCGCGGGCCTCCATGCACGCCTGCTCGTGTGCGGGGGTATCCAACGCGAGCTGGCGTCAGAGCTGCAGGAGCACGGGATCGGCGTGATCGAGAATGTCGTGGGCGAAGTCGAGGAGGTCCTGGAGTGCTTGCGCCACGGGGAGCTCCTGCCAGGCCACGGCTTCTGGCCGCGGGCCGAACCGCCCGAGTCGGACTGTGCGTGTCCTTACGCAACGGAGGGTGCCTCCGGAGTGTTGTGTGGACGTCCTGCAACGCAGCGTCGGAGATCTGATCCGCGGTCGGCCTAGCGGAGGTACAATTGCGCTCGAAGCCCATACGATGGCGGTTTCACGGAGAGTGGCTCGCTGCCCAGGCCATGGAAGCGAACGCTGATCAGCGCAGGATCGCAGCTCTCATCTTCGAGAACATCCAAGAGGGTGTCTTCACGGTCGACTGCAAGTTCCGCATCACCGCATTCAACGCCGCCGCGGAGCGGATCTCGGGCTTCTCGCGAGAGGAAGCCCTCGGGCAGTACTGCTTCGACGTGTTCCGCACCGAGCTGTGCAACGGCGGCTGCGCGCTGCGCACCAGCATGCGGGACGGCGCCCCGCATGCGAACCAGCGGGTCCCGATCATCACGCGGGACGGGCGCAAGGTCCCGATCAGCTTGACGACCACGATCTTGCACGACGACGACGGCAAGGCCATCGGCGGCATCGAGTTGTTCCGCGATCTGACGCGAGTCGAGAGTCTGGAGCGGCGCCTCCAGCACATCGCCGGCGTCGGCAACATGGTCAGCGCGAACGAGCAGATGCAACGCATCTTCGCGTTGCTCCCGGACGTTGCAGCCTCGGAGTGCAACGCGCTCATCAGCGGCCCGAGCGGGAGCGGGAAGGAGCTCGTCGCCCAGGCGCTGCACGATCTCAGCACACGGCGCGAAGGCCCCTACGTCAAGATCAACTGCGGAGCGCTTCCCGAGAACCTCCTGGAGTCCGAGCTGTTCGGCTACGAGAAGGGCGCCTTCACGGACGCGAAGCAGGCCAAGCAGGGACAGTTCGCGCTGGCTCGCGGGGGGACCCTGCTGCTCGACGAGATCGGCGAGATGCCGATGCCCTTGCAGGTCAAGATCCTGCGCGTGCTGTCCAGCGGAGAGTACCGACCGCTCGGGGGCGTGAAGGAGCTACAAGCGGACGTGCGCATCCTGGCCAGCACGAATCGCATCCTCGAGGAGCGCGTCGCCGAAGGCCTGTTCCGCGAAGATCTCTACTACCGCATCAACGTGGTCAACATCGACGTGCCGCCCCTCCGCGAGCGCCTCGAGGACATTCCGCTGCTCGTGGATCACTTCATCGCGCGCTTCCGCGAGAGACGCGGCCGCGAGATCCGCGGCATCTCCAGCGAAGGGCTGAGCACGCTGCGCTGCTACGACTTCCCGGGCAACGTGCGCGAGCTGGAGAACGCCATCGAGCACGCGTTCGTCATGTGCCGGGGCGACACGATCGAGCCCCGCCATCTGCCGAGCCGGATCCTCGATGCCGCCAGCGCGCCTGCGCAGGCACAGCGCGAGAACCCCTGCGAACGGGCCGTGATCCAGGAGGCTCTCGCCCGGCACGGCGGCAATCGTCAGGAGACCGCCGAGGAACTTGGCATGCACCGCACGACCCTCTGGCGCAAGCTGCAGCAGTTCGCCCTCGACTCGTAGGCCGGGGTTCGCTCGAGGCGTCGAGTGCCTGTCCCGAGGACGTCAGTAGATGCAGGCGAAGCCCAGTCCCTCCACGATGGGCGAGCCGACCACGACATCGTCCACGTCCAGCGCAACGGCATGACCGTGCCTCACGTCACTCGCACCGGACCACCACGTGTGCAAGGTGGCGGAGCGCGTCCAGGTCCAAGCCGTGGCGGCCCGGTCGTAGAGGAACACGACACCTGCGCCGCCTCCGTCCGAGGGCGCCCCAACGGCGACACGCGTATTGGAGACGGCGACGGAGATGCCGAACAACTGATCCACGCCGCCCAAGGCGTCGCCGAGCGTGGCCTCGCGGGTCCACGCCGTTCCCTGGCGTACGAACAGGTGCGCTGCTCCCGTCGGATGCGGGGCGCCGGTATCGCCCGGCGCACAGGCCGCAAGGACGTGGCTCGCCAGGGCGACGTCGGATCCAAGAGCGTCGAACGCCGCTCCATCCGGTGCCAGGAGCTTGGCGCTCTGGGTCCACAGCGTGCCGAAGCGCTCGAACAGATACACCGCACCCGCGTCCTCGCCCTTGGCGTCGTCCTGCGGCGCCCCCACCGCGATGGTCTGCCCCTCGATCGCGACGGCGTGCCCGAACGCCCGCCCGCCTCCGTCTGACGGGCTCAGCACGTCCTGCAGGCTCCATGCACCAGCGCTGCGCACGTAGACGTAGGCCGCGCCCGAGAGCGTCCCCTGGACGACGACCGCCGTATCGCCGGACACCGCGACGTCCGAGCCGAACAGCAACGGCTCGCTCGCGACGGCGAGTACGTCCTGCTGGCTCCAAGCACCGCCGCTGCGGACGAAGACGTACGCCTTCCCTCCCCCGGGCGCACCCACGATCGCGGTGTCGCCGTCCACGTCGACAGACGCTCCGAACCGGTTCCCGGCGGAGCCTCCGGTCGGTGTCAGCGTCGCCTGGTGTGCCCACGAGCCGGTGCCCCGCACGTGGACGTAGGCCGCCTCTTCCGCAGGTGCTCCCACGACGGCCGTGCCCCCCTGGATCGCGCAGGCGGCGCCGAAGCCCGTCTCCTGGCCGGTCACGGGCGAGGTGCAGAAGATGCCGGGCGCGAAGCTCACGATCGGCCCCGCTGCGACAGCGCCACTCGGGAACACCAGATCGATGCGCGCGTCGAAGGACGCGGTGATCGGCTCCGGTGCCATGCGGGCCGTGGCCACGCCGGGTGCGGTCACACGACCGGGCACGACGAGGGTACGGAGATCCCCGCCGCCGAAGGGCGTGCCGGCGAGGGCCTCGATCACGAACGAGATCTCGCCGTCGATCGCCCCGAAGCCGTCGCCCGTCGCCGCGACCATCTCGCCCGGCACCGGTGTGCGCTCGAACATGCCCGCCTCGGCCACGGACGGGGGCCGGACACTCGTGCTCGTCGTCGCCGGCAGGCTGAAGGTCGTCCCGTCGGGTAGGACCACCTGCACGTCGATGCTCACGAACGTGCTGATGCCGAACACGGGCGAGGATCCCTGGATCTCGGTCGGCGACGCGATCAACCCGGCGACTTCCTTCGTGGCCTGGGTGCCGCCGTCGAAGGGCGTGCCCGCGTCGGCGTGGAACAACACGCGTGCGTTGCGCCCGACCGGAGCAAGACCCCAGCCACCGATCGTGAAGTTCGCAGGCGCCTCGGACGCAAGAGCCGCCGGCGTGAACCGGTCGATGCCCTGGGCCGCCACGGGC
>JAHEIK010000080.1 GCA_024639415.1 Planctomycetota bacterium | reverse complement strand
CTCGCGCGACGCGGGCATCTTCTACAACGACGGCCAGGACGGCGCCTACGCCGCCCGCGTCGAGAACCTGTTCGACTCGACCGTCCGGCGCTTCGGCGACCCCGACGTGCTGACCGGCTCGGGCGGCCTCTCCTTCCAGCACACCTTCCTGGACGACACCCAGCTCGAGGTGATCCTGCGCGCGGTCGAGAAGAGCGAGCGCATCCAGCAGATCACCGCGCCGCGCATCACGGTCTACAACACCCAGCGCGCGAACGTCTCGGTGCTCAACCAGGTCAGCTACGTGCAGGACTACGAGGTCGAGATCGCCCAGGCGTCCAACATCGCGAACCCGGTCATCGAGACCATCCAGGACGGCATCGTGCTCGACGTCCGTCCGGTGGTGTCCGCGGACCGTCGCTTCGTCCAGTTGGAGCTGCGCCCGACGGTTGCCGTCCTCCAGCGCCCGATCCCGACGTTCAGCACCTCGCTCGCCGCGGGTCCGGTCGGTGCCAACGCGCCGGTCATCCTGCAGATCCCCGAGCTGCAGGTGAGCCGCGTCCGCACGACGGTCAGCATGCCTGATGAGGGCACGCTGCTCCTGGGCGGCCTGAAGTTCTACTCCAAGGACGTTCGCGAGAGCGGGATGCCGTTCTTCAACAACATCCCCGTGCTCTCGTTCCTGCTGACGCGCAAGGGCAACTACGTCAACCGTCGCAACCTGCTCGTGCTCATCACGGCGCGCATCGTGCCGCTCGAAGAGATGGAGCCCCGCGACAACCTCGACGTCCCCGCGATGCCGGTGCCGGAGTTCATCCCCGTGCGTCCGCTCGAGGAGCCGGCCCCCGAGGGCTGCGGCGTCCCCGGACGCTAGGACCACAGGGCACACCCACGAAGGGGCCGCGAGATGCACGTCTCGCGGCCCTTTTTTCGTTTTGCCGACCGGTTCCTCCGGCGGCGTACGGATCGTGGGGGCGGACGGCGCCCGCCCCCACCGAACCGTCACCCCAGGGCGACGTTCACAATTTTGTTATTGCCCGCGTCTGCACGTTCGCTATTCTCGGGGCACCCGTCCGCGCGATTCCCGACGTTCCTCCGCGCCTTCCCGACCCAACTTCCGACGGGCAAACCCGGCCCTCTCGTCGGGTAAACCCGATGCCACGGCGTACTGACGACCTGCGCATGCCGACCCGGTCGCACAAGAAGCGAGTAGTTGAGGGCGACAGGCCACCCGGCCTGATTGACCCCTTGGTTTGGCATCCGTAGAATCCCGAGCCCGGGATGGTTCGGGTTCAGGCCGCATGACCTGCACCCCCAGGGTGCGTGCCGTTGCATCGCCTCGTCGACACGCACCGCCCGCCAGGCCGTCCGCCCGACAGATCTACGTCCGCCTCACAACCTCCAACACCACCGGATCAGGCACATGACGTCACTTCGCTCTTCGCCCCTCCTCTCCCTCTTCGCAGTCTTGCTCGCCTTCGCCATGGCACTCGGCACGGTCGCTCCGGCACACGCCGGCGGTGACGACTTCGAGTACGGCCGCGCGCTGGCCGACCTCGGCATGAAGACGGGCGACAAGCTCTACTTCGAGTACGCACGCCGCATCTTCACCGGCGTGATCGAGGATCCCAACCGCAGCGACGCCGAGAAGGATCTCTGTCGCTACGGCCTCGCCGAGATGAAGGTCAACGAGGCCATGGGCGCCACGGGCAACGAGGCCGTGAGCTATCCCGACGTGCGCTCGCTGTTCGAAGAAGCCGTCTCCATCATGGAGGACTTCGTCAGCAAGAACCCCGATCACAAGCGCACGGCCGAGGCGAGCCTGAAGGTCGGCACGACGCGCCTGGGCTTCGTGCAGTGGGCGCGCGACCGCCTCCTCAGCGACATGGACTACCTGCTGTCGCGCGGCGCCAAGATGGCGGAGGTCGAGAGCGACGCCAAGGGCATGGTCAGGGGTGCGATCAAGTACTTCGACGGCCTGCGCAAGGGCCACGACACCATCAACGCCACCGAGCAGCAGGCGATCGCGCAGTACTACTGGGTGCTCTGCCAGTACTACCTCGCGCTGGTCGAGGAACCGGGCACGGAGGACTCGAAGATGGCCTTCGAGAACGCCGCCCGCCAGCTCGACGACTTCATCTCGCTCAACGACGGCACGCTGCTGGCCATCTATGCCCAGGACATCTTCGGCCTCACGCGCTGGGAACAGGCCAAGCAGGCCCAGAGTGAGGACGAGAAGGAGAAGTTCTACGGCCGCGCGCTCGAGTGGTTCGAGACCTGTATCGAGACCGAGGTCGAGACGCCCGACGAAGAGCGCGTCGTCGCCAACGGCTACTTCCACATCGGCCAGGTCTGCTTCGAGGCAGGCCGTGTCGGTACGCGCAACTTCCACCGCGAAGGCTCCAACTTCCTGAAGGACATGGAGGCGCGCAACGCGACGATCTGGCGCCAGGACAATGGCATTCGCGCACTTCTCGAGTGGGCCAGGATCGAGAACGCTCGCGACCGCCAGAGCGAGGCCATCGAGATCGCCCGCCGCGCCGGCGAGTACGCCAAGAAGCTCGGCAAGGGCTGGCTGGAGGCGCGCGCCAACAAGCTCCTGCGCACCATCATCTCGGGCCAAGGCTCGGGCGGCGGCAGCACGACGGTCGCCGATCCCGGCGTCCTCATGCGTGTCGCCGACGACTTCTACAACGAGAAGAAGTGGGACCAGGCCATCGCCGCCTACCAGCGCGTCCTCGGCTCCGTCACGCGCAACCGCAAGAGCGTCGACGAGTTCATCATCCGCGGCTGGGAGCGCATCGCTGCGGCCTACCAGGCGCAGGGCGACCTCATGGCGTCGGCTCTCGCACTGGAGCCCGTGCACGACATCTGGACCGACGATCTGGTCGAGAAGGTCGGCGGCCCCGACGACGCCAACATGATCCGCCTCGGCAACATCCGCCTGCGCGCCCAGCGCGCGTGGAAGGAGCTGCACGACACGACCGGCTCACCGATCTACCGCAAGCGCTTCGCGCAGATTCGCGACAGCTTCGCTGCGGACTATCCCGAGCACCCGTCCAGCGTCATCGGCCAGTGGAACTCGGCCCGCGACAAGCTCAACCTGGCTCTGGATCAGAAGCAGGCGAACAACTCCCGCTGGCGCTCGACGCTCAAGGAAGCCGACGAGCTCTACCGCCTCGTGGGCAAGGACATGGGCTCGCAGATGCAGGACGCTGCACTCGTGAAGCTGATGTACACGAGCTACCTGCGCGACGACTGGAAGGGCGTCTTGAAGGCCTACAAGAACGCCACGGCCTTCTGGACGAGCAAGGCCGCCAAGGACCAGGTTGCCGCGCAGCCCACCATCGCCCCGCGTCGCAAGCTCTCGAGTGCCCAGGCGGTCTACTGGAAGACCGAGGCGCACTACCGCCTCGAGCAGTGGGACGACGTCATCAAGTCGCTCGACGGCTGGCACGCCGAGAACGAGAGCCTCAAGGGCTCCGGCCCCTACTACGTGGGCACGCTCGGTCATCTCGTCTTCGCCCACATCGGCAAGGGCGACATCCCCGGCGCCGACAAGTACTTCAAGCGCATCCTCCAGGTGGACGCGCAGTACCGCCTGCTGCCGAAGATCACCTTCGCCCTGGCCAGGCACTTCAACGACAAGGCCAAGGCCATCGACAGCGAGCGCAAGAAGGCGCGCATCGCGCTCAACGGATCCGTGGAGGATCCGCTCGGCGGCGCCAAGACGAAGCTGCGCAGCGTCACGAAGCGCGAGTCGCAGACGGTCGAGTTCCTCGTCAGCCGCCAGGCCCGCCTCGTGAAGCAGAAGGAACTGGTCGACACCTTCGAGCGCAAGAAAAGGGAAGGCCTGCTGCAGACGATTCCCGAGAAGGACTACAAGGAAGCCAAGGCAGAAGTCCCCGAGCTCAAGCAGAAGATCGCGGAGCTGTCGAAGTCGGCCAACGAGCTTGGCGCCCGGATGCAGACGCTGCGGCAGGAGGTCGCGGACCTCACCGAGACGATCAAGCAGCGCGCCCAGGAGCTGTACGATCCCCTCACGCGCGCGGCGGGCTACTTCTGGGAGTGGGACAACGCGCTGAAGGCCAACAAGCTCAAGCGCGATCCGGGCAACGTCGCGATCTTCGGCGACCTCTACTACAAGGCCGGTCTCCTCAGGCCGGAGGTCGAGCTGAACTGGGAGCGCGCGCGCAGCCTCTACGAGGACTTCCTGGCCATGGAGGGCGGGGAGAAGTCGACGCGCCAGGAGGCCATCGGCCGCCTCGGCACGATCTACTCCCGCCTCGCAAACAACGCGGAGGCCGGCAGCGACAAGCGCGCAGTGCTGGTGAAGAAGGCACTGGATCGCCTCCAGAGCTCGCTGGCAAACGTCCCCGAGAACAACGACCTCGTCGTGGGCCTGCTCGAGGGCCGGGTCGTCGTCATTCCGTGGCGCAAGGGCAGCGGTCCGCTGAACCGCTTCCCGCTGCCGCGCGTCAAGACGGTGGCAGAGTTCAAGAAGGTCGTGGACTCCCTCGGCAAGGCAGGCGGGGCGCCGATCCCGGAGTTCCCCACGGACATCGAGAACCGCCGCTACGAGAACGCCTTGCGTGACTTCAAGGTCATGGTCCAGGGCATGACCGATGCCGAGATCGATCGCACCGTCAAGGGCTTCGAGAACGCGGGCTTCGACGCAGCCTTCTTCAAGATCCACGCCGAGTCGGGCACCGAGTTCCGCCTGGCGCTCTCGTGGATCTACACGGAGTCGGGTGTCAAGGAGCACATGATCAAGGCCTACAACCTCTCCAGCAGCGTGGCCTCCGGCCGCTTTGCCGCCGAGGAGAACTCAGAGGACTGGTGGGCCGCGCAGGTCATTCGCGTGCGCGCCCTGGTCATGGGAGCCGAGATCCACCTGCGCGAGGCCGGGGCCAAGACGAGCCCGACAGCCAACGAGTGGACCCGCCGCGCCTCGAAGATGCTGCGCGGCCTGCACACGTCGAACCCCGACCTGGGCGACGACATGCGCCCGGAGACCCGTCCCGAGCTGAAGAAGCTCAACACCCGCATCGAAGCCCTGCGCGGACAGGTGGGCCTCAAGCCCATGAACCTGCTGCTCGAGAAGATGCCTGATATCCGGCCTCCTCCGTCCAAGGACGACCCCAAGAAGAACGGCAAGTAGTAGCGGTATGCGCCAAGACACGAATCGACACTCTGCGAGCAGGGACATGACGATGAACACCCCCACGCGCCTCTTCTTCCTCGGCCTGCTGGTGGCCTGCGCCGCCTGCCTCTTCACCGGGCCGGCCCACGCGGACGAGATCACCGTCCGGGACCTGGCCTCGGGCCAGACGTCCACGATCACCTGCTATGAGGTGACGTCGGAGACCTGGTCGGAGGTGAAGTACAAGGAGCGCAAGCGCAGCGCGGAGAAGGTCGTCCCGACCCTCACCGTCGTGAGCATCAAGCGCAGCGACAAGTCGAAGAACGCGGCGAACTACGCCAGCGCCGTCGCCGACCTCGGCCGCGGCAACTTCAAGGAGTCTGCCCGGGCCCTGCAGGGGATCAGCGGCGGCGGCTGGAAGGTCGACCTCGAGACCGGGGAGCGCAAGTACGTCAGCTTCAGCGCCGGCGACCCCGAGGGCCGCAACAAGCGCCCGCCGTGGATCAGCGAGTACGCCCACTTCTACTACGCCAAGGCGATGTTCCTCCACGGCGAGTCCGCCAAGGACAGGGACACGATCGAGGCCGCCTACCTCGCGCTGGACGACGTCAAGGTGCCCGGTGGCACGGGCACCACCGGCGGCTTCCTGGGCCGCTTCGAGGACGGCGGTAGCCGCTTCTACCCCGAGGCGATGATGCTCAAGGGCAAGGCTCTGGTCCTGCTGGCGCGCTACGAGGACGCCGCGGCGACCTTCCAGGAACTGCACAAGTCGGCCATCAAGATCCCCCTGGACCCGCGCTGGGCCTACGAGGGCCTCGTGGGCGGCGGATCGATCGCCGAGGCGAAGGGAGACCTCACGGGGGCCGTCACGGGCTACCGGGGCGCCATTCCCACCATGGAGGTCATGCTCGGCCGTGAGACGCGCAACTACATGCGCCAGCAGTACGGCCGCTACTACAGTCAGGCCCGCATGCGCGTTGCCTCGGTCAAGCTCATGGCTGCCGAGAAGCGCAAGGCCCCCGCGGCCTTCGCGGACCTGAGGCAGTGGATCCAGGCCGGTATGCCCGAGGCCATCCGCCGCCGCGCCAAGTCCAAGGGGCTGCCGCCTGAGAGCATCGCCGCCCTCGTGGAAGGCGCCCGCGACCCGGCCGTCCAGGCGGTCGGCTACAACGGCATCGGACTCGCCTACCTGAACGAGCCGAAGCCCAAGTACGAAGACGCGATGCTCGCCTTCAAGGCGGTCACCGTGAAGTACTTCGCAGAGCCCGAGCAGCACGCCCGGGCCCTGTACTACCTCGCCAAGGCCGCACGCGGAGCCGCCAAGGCAGCCAAGGGCGAGGTCAAGGAGATGTACGACGCCATGGCCCAGCAGGCCATGAACATGCTGCGCAGCCAGCACGCCGACAGTCCCTGGTCCAGCAAGGGCGGCTAGTCCGCCCGGTGCCGGGGCGGGGCCGATCGTCGGCCGCCCACCCGCAGTACGAAGTAGCCAGAAACATGGCGTGGAGGTACCCTTCCACGCTCGAAATCTCAGCCCGTTCCGCCCACTGGGTCCGTCACCCGGAGACATCCAGAACCATGTCCAAGTTCAACATCTTGTTCCTGGTCGCCGTCGTGCTCGTCGCGGCGATCGCCTTCCCCGCCACGGCACTTGCGCAAGAGGAAGGGGGCGAACAAGGCAGTTTCGTTGAGTCCGTCCTCACTCAAGGCGGTCCCATCGGCTGGGTCATCATGCTCCTGTCGGTCGCGACCCTCGCGCTGATCATCGAGTTCGGCGTCAACGTCCGCGCAGACAAGCTCTGCCCGCCGGAGTTGATCGACGAGGTCGAGGCTCTGCTCGAGGAAGACGAGTACCAGGAGGCGCTCGAACTCTGCGAGTCCGAGCCAAACTTCGTAACGCGCTCGCTGGCCGCAGGCCTGCCCCGCCTCGGTGAGGGCTACGCCAAGGTCAAGGAAGCGATGGAAGGCGCCGCCGGCGTCGAGGCCGTCAAGCTGCAGCAGAAGGTGAGCTGGATGCTCTTCCTCTCGAACGTAGCTCCCATGCTCGGCCTGTTCGGTACGGTGTCCGGTATGATCACGGCCTTCCAGAAGATCGTGGAACTGGGCGCCAAGGTCACGCCGTCCGACCTCGCCGGTGGTATCTCCGCCGCGCTCGTCACGACGTTCCTCGGTCTGCTCGTGGCCATCCCCGCGGTGACCGCGTACCAGTACTTCCGGAACAAGGCGACCCGGATCAGCATTCACTTTGCCGAGGTGCTCGAGGAAATGACCGAGCGCTTCCGCAACCGCTAAGCGACTTCAACGTGTCCGACCCGACCCGATTGGAGGCCCAGGCATGAATGCCAACAGAATCATGGCGGACACCGATGACGCCAAGATGAACATGACGCCCATGATCGACATGACCTTCCTGTTGGTCG
The DNA here is from genome assembly GCA_024639415.1 of Planctomycetota bacterium. Lineage (GTDB taxonomy): Bacteria > Planctomycetota > PLA2 > PLA2 > JAEUHO01 > JAHEIK01. The sequence goes on along the minus strand of JAHEIK010000080.1, from coordinate 4,180 downwards.
TGTTCTTCATGCTGACGATCGACTTGTCGCAGAAGGAGTTCTTCCCTGTCGACCTGCCGTTCGCCACGGAGGGTGTCGAGGACAAGGAAGATGAGGGTGAGGTTCGCCGCTTCGTCATCAACCTTGCCGGCGATGGCCACGTCTACTTCAAGAGCTACGAGTTCGACCTCGCATCCGAGGACCCGGGCGAACAGGACGACGCCATCCAGGCGCTCCAGGACGCCCTCCGGGAGGTCCACGGCAAGGATCCGTCCTTGCGCGAGAAGGACGGTGCTTCGAAGGTCCCCGTGATGATCCACGGTGACTGGGGCGCCAAGTGGAAGTACGTGCAGTGGATCATGCAGGCGTGCGCGCACCCTGACATCAAGATCTACAAGCTGCAGTTCGCCGTGAAGCGTCCGCCCGACAAGAAGTCGAAGAACTAGGAGGGCCTGATGAACGTCCCCCTCGAAGAGCCGGAAGAAACCGAACTCAACATGACACCGATGATCGACATCGTGTTTCAGTTGATCATCTTCTTCCTGCTGAGTCTGAAGTTCAAGACGATCGACCGCCGCATCGAGTCGATGCTGCCGAAGGACCGCGGCCTCGCGCCGACGCCGACCTTCCCCGAAGACTTCCTCAAGGTGAAGATCAAGCTCTTCCGCCGCGACATGAAGGACAAGGAGAAGGCGCACACGGTCCTCAGGATCGACAACGACCGCACGACCTACAAGCTGCCCGCAGCTTGGAAGGGCCGGCTCAAGGAGCTGAGCGCCGGCACGCGCGTCCAGGACTACGACAAGACGATGGCTCGCATCAAGTCGGTCGTGGTCAAGAAGATGAAGGCCCACGGCGGCAACCCGGAAGAGGTGAAGGGCGAGATCGTCGCTCCGCCCCCGAAGGGTGGTGCCGTGCCGCACGGTGACATCGTGCAGGTGCTGAACATCTTCCTCGAACTCGGCATGATCGACGTCGTCTTCGAAGGAGCGGCCACGCCGCTCACCAGCAAGGAGCGCGCAGCGCGCGCAGCCAAGAAGGGTCGCTAGCCCCTTCCCACGGTGACTCCGCGCCTGCGGCGGAGCCACCACGCCTTCCGGCGGGATCCGTTCCCCCCGCCGGAAGGTGCCGTTCCCCTTCTCTCGTCCGACCCGCCGACCGGCTTCCTGCGTGAAGCCCCCACCTCGTCCGGCCCGGGACAGGACAGTTCATGCGCGCCCTGTTGCGCTGCATTGCGATCCGCGCACGCCTCGCTACCGCTGCGTGCGGAGATGCACCGGCGACAACGCTGGTTGCCTGTAGGGGCGCCCCAAGCCTGCCCGCAGGGCAGGCGCGTGCGCGCCCGTCTTCCGTCGATCAGGCACCGGACACCGCCGGGCGCGCACGCGGCGACGCGTCCCGCGCCGCCTTGGGGCGCCCCTACGCGTCGAGTCCCCATGCCGAGCCCCAAGCCACACCGACCACCAACATCGATTACGGCCCGTCGTCCGACCCGCGACGCGCCGCGAAGGAGGGACGACGATGACCATCCCGCTCCATGAACCTGAAGAGACCGAACTCAACATGACCCCGATGATCGACATCGTGTTCCAGTTGATCATCTTCTTCCTGCTCAGCTTGAAGTTCAAGACGATCGACCAACGCATCGAGTCGATGCTGCCCAAGACCGAGGGCCTCGAGGCGACGCCCGAGTTCCCGCCGGACGAGGACAAGATCAAGGTGAAGGTCTTCCGCCGCGAAATCGCGGACCCGGACAAGGCCTACACGCTGGTCAAGATCGACAACGCCGCGCGTTTCCGTCTGCCGGCCGGCTGGAAGGGGCGCCTCAAGGAGTCGCCCGATCGCCTGCGCGCGTACGACCGGACGATCGCCGCCGTCCAGGGCGCGATCCAGAAGCGCCTCGCGATCTACGGGAACAACCCCGATGCGGTCAAGGGCGAGATCTCGGCCCCCCCGCCGCGTGGTGGCACGGTCCCCCACGGCGACGTGGTGGCGCTGCTCGACTCGTTCCTGCATCTCGGCATGACGAACGTCAAGTTCGAAGGCCAGATGACGCCGCTCAACAAGCGCGAGCGCGCGCTGCGCGCCGCGAGCCGGTGACGTCGTGACAACCTTGCGGCGGTGGGCCTCCGCATCGAGAGGAGGCCCGCCGTGCGAGCGCTGCAACTGACCACCTTGATCACGACCGCCGTCGTGCTCATGTGCGTGGGCGCGTGGGCCCTGTGGCACACCTGGGTCGAGCAGGAGCTGCCGGCCGAAGCGGCGGACGCCGTCAGATCGTTCACCGTCAGGCTGGACGCGCAGGGCCGCGTCGAGTTCCAGAACCACCTGCTGGACCTGCGCTTCGAGGAGCCCGGGGTGCCCGGCGCGACGCTGGACGCGCTCGAAGCGGCACTACGCGAGACGCTCGGCGTCGGCGGCAGGCTGCGCGACACGGACGACGGGGCGCGGATCCCCGTCGTGGTCCTCGCATCGCCGGACGCCCCTCCAAGGCATCTGGCCACGCTCCTGCGCGCCTTCCTCAAGCTCGGGATCACGCGCGTCACGGTCGAGGCGCCCTAGGAGGGAACGATGGAAGCTCACACCAGGGAACCGGCGGCGACCGAGCTCAACATGACCCCGATGATCGACGTCGTGTTCCAGCTGATCGTCTTCTTCCTGCTGAGCCTGAAGTTCACGACGCTCGACCAGCGCATAGAGAACATGCTCCCGCAGGACAGCCACTGATGCGGCTGGGACGGCGACCCGGGTGGTCGCATCCGGCTGAAGGTGTATCGGCGCGAGTTGGGTGACCGCGACAAGGCCTACACGCTCGTCAAGGTCGACGGCGCCCAGCACTTCCGTCTGCCGCCAGGCTGGAAGGGCCGTCTCCGCGAGGCGCCGCAGCGCGTGCGCCTGTACGATCAGACCATCGCGCGCATCCAGACCGTGATCCGCGAGCGCCTCGTGGCCCAGGGGAGCAACCCGGATCTGATCGAGGCGCAGATCGTGGCTCCCCCGCGCCGCGGCGGAGCCGTGCCGCACGGCGACGTCATCGCGTTGCTCGATGCGTTCCTGCAGGCGGGGCTGACGGACGTGGCGTTCGAGGGCGCGGCGACCCCGCTCAACTCACGGGAACGAGCGCAGCGGCGCGGGCGCTAGCAACCGGGCCACTGCAGACGCGCCATCGGTGTACGCTGCCTCCATGCGCCGGATCCCGCTGCTCGCCCTCTTCCTCACGCTCTCGTTCGGAAGCCTCACGCTGCTGTCGTGCGGAGACGACGGTCCGCGCGGCAACGTCAAGACGATCGTCTTGATCACCCTCGACACGCTGCGTCGGGATCACGTCAGCGCCTACGCCCCCGACGAGGTGAGGCTCCCGCAGCCCGTCACGGCCGACCTCGACGAACTCGCGGCCGCCGGGCTGCGCTTCGAGGACGCACGTGCGCCGGTGCCCCTGACGCTGCCCGCCCACGCGACGATGCTCACCGGCCTCCCGCCGGCGGCCACCGGCGTGCGCCTCAACACCTACGGTCGGCTCGCGCCGCCCGCCGAGCGCGGCTTCCCCCTGCTGCAAGAGAGCCTCAGCTCCGCGGGCTGGCAAACCGCAGCCTTCCTCTCGGCGGACGCGCTGAACGCGCGCTACGGACTGGACCAGGGCTTCGACGTCTACGACTTCCAACCGTCCAAGGACGCGCGCCGCACGGAGACCTTCCTCCCCGAGCGCCGGGGCCGGGAGACCATCACCCAGGCGCTGCGCTATCTGAGCAAGGTCGAAGCCGGAGAGAAGCTCTTCCTCTGGGTGCACCTGTTCGAGCCGCACGGACCCTACGACACGGATGGCAGCTACGGGGGCGACGTCGAGGAGGGCAGCCGGATCGTGGGCGAACTCCTGACCGGCCTCGAGCAGGCCGGTCGCCGCGCCGGCGCCGCCATCCTGTTCTGCTCCGATCACGGCGAGGCGCTGGGCGAGCTGCGCGAGGCCACCCACGGCTTTCTCCTCGGAGACGGCGTCCTGCGGGTGCCCTTCCTGCTGACGGCGCCCGGCCTCGAACCGGAGATACGGCAGGATCCGGTCGAGCTGGCCGACGTTGCTCCGACCCTCGCCGGCCTGGCCGGCGTCCCGTGGACGAGCCTCGACAAGCCGGGCTGCGGCGTCGATCTGCTGGCCGGCAAGGCCCCGGGCGACCGCTCACGGATCGCGGAGAGCCTCTACGGACAC